>CAKZSH010000372.1 GCA_937918905.1 uncultured Saprospiraceae bacterium | reverse complement strand
TTATTTAATTACGGTATGGGCACCTCAAGAGATTCGTATTCAACGAGTTTTAAATCGAGATGGGGTAACTCGTGCCGAAGTGGAGGCTAGAATGAATAAACAAATGCCTGAATTTGAGAAGTTAAAGAAAGCGCATTTTGTGGTAATTAATGATGGAGAAACTTCTTTGGTAGAGCAGGTGGTGCGGTTGCATCGGAGGTTTACTCAAGGGATGAATTCTGAAAATTAAGTGATGCTGTTGATAGATTGAAATTATTTCGAAAGACGTCATTTGAAGAAGGGAAAAAGGGAAGACGGATTTACGATTTGAGAAGTTTGTCGAATAATTGTGAAAGGTCGAATCACCGATTTTCGACAAACTTCTTAAATCATAAATCCGTCTTCCCTATTTCCCTTTTTCAAAATCCCTTCTT
The DNA here is from genome assembly GCA_937918905.1 of uncultured Saprospiraceae bacterium. Lineage (GTDB taxonomy): Bacteria > Bacteroidota > Bacteroidia > Chitinophagales > Saprospiraceae > CAJQQY01. Next base: position 5,882 of record CAKZSH010000372.1, on the reverse strand, counting down.
CAAAATCCCTTCTTCAAAATCCCTTTTTCAAATGACCCCTAATTCTTTCCCTACTTTCGTAAATGCCGCAACTGCTTTTTCCAAATGTTCCTTTTCGTGCCCAGCCGAAATCTGAACTCTGATTCTTGCCTTCTCTTTAGGAACAACTGGGTAGTAAAAACCAATCACATAAATACCTTCATCTAATAATTTATTTGCAAAAACTTGAGAAAGTTTCGCATCGTACAACATGATAGGAACAATCGGATGCACTCCTGGAATTATATCAAAACCAACCTTCGTCATCTCTTCTCTAAAGTAAAGTGCATTGCTTTCCAGTTTATCCCGAAGAGAAGTTGACCCACTCAACAAATCCAAAACTTTAATAGAAGCACCTACGATGGAAGGGGCAACAGTATTTGAAAAAAGATAAGGACGACTTCGTTGGCGAAGCATATCTACGATCTCTTTTCGAGCTGCAGTAAATCCTCCACTTGCACCACCTAAAGCTTTTCCAAAAGTACCTGTGATAATATCTACACGTCCCATTGCATTGCAATATTCATGAGTACCTCGACCAGTTTTTCCAACAAAGCCAGTCGAATGACATTCATCTACCATGACCATCGCATCATACTTTTCAGCGAGGTCGCAAATTTTATCAATCTGAGCAATCGTGCCGTCCATAGAGAAAACACCATCAGTCGCAATTAATCTTCTTCTTGCACCTTGAGCCTCTTTTAGTTTTACTTCGAGGTCGGCCATATCATTGGTAGCATATCGGTAACGTTGTGCTTTGCATAATCGAATTCCGTCGATGATTGAAGCATGATTTAATGAGTCAGAGATGATCGCATCTTCACCAGTTAGGATGGGTTCGAATAAACCTCCATTGGCATCAAATGCAGCAGCATATAAAATGGCATCTTCCATACCAAGGAAATCTGCAATTTTTCTTTCTAATTCTTTATGAATGTCCTGCGTTCCGCAAATAAATCGAACAGAACTCATTCCAAAACCATGAGTGTCGATTGCTTCCTTTGCTGCTTTTAATACATCAGGATGAGATGATAATCCTAAATAATTATTGGCACAAAAATTTAAAACTTCTCCTCCTTCTAAGGTGCTGATTGAAGCAGATTGAGGAGTGGTGATGACTCGTTCTTCTTTGTAAAGTCCAGCTTCTTTGATGTCTTGAAGTTCTTTGTAGATGGATGGTTGTACGTTTGTAAACATATTGTTATTTTTTAGTATTGAGATTGTGAGTATGGTGTATTGGGGCTTTCGAATAATCTTGATACCCAATACCTACCATCTCAATACTCATTAGGAATTACTTGATTAATATATTTTAAATATTTTTTTCCTCTTGCTTTAAAACCTGAAGAACCCGTAGGCAGTTGATCTTCAATTAAGATTTTTAATTCATGAAAAAGGTCTGGTTCTTTTTTTCCCATTTCAAAAATAATCCCCATAGAAAATACTTTTATGGCTATGGCTTCTTTTGGCGAAGCTAAAAAATCAAAAGCTAAATTTAAAAGAGTTCCTTGTAATTCTTCGGGGACTTCATGAGTTTGAAAAATACGAAGGGTATTTCTTTTGACTGCGACATGTTTTGGGGACTTTAGATTTTCGATAGCTTCTTTGACATAAGGATCAAAAAGTTGAGGATTTTTTTCTACTACATGATTCATAGTATAAGCTGCAACTTGATTGAGTCGCCATTCATCATCAAAAAAACATTCCATGAGTTGAGCAAAGCGTTTTGGCGAATCTCCAATGTAATTCATTATTTTTAATGCTTGGGCTTTGGAGTGTTCTTCAAGTAAAGCTTCTTTGATGTTCATTTTAATGTTAGTTCTTTATTTTGAAGTTTGTGATTGGTAACTAGTAACCGATGATTCGTGGTTGACTGGTCTAAATAAAATCATTTTATAAAAATTTAGGTAACAATTCAGCATTGTCTGTACACGAGTCAAGGTCTGACTTCAAAGTCAGGCTTTGACTTATGAGAAGATCAACAACTCATGAGAAGATCAATAGAAGTCAAGGCTTGACTTTTAAGTCAAACCTTGACTCGTGACTCGTGTATAGTCAATGCTGAAAAAAAAATTAAGGACTAACTCGTTTGTCATGCCTTATTTTTCTTAACCAAATTTTTAGATCATTTGTTTCTTTTGATATTTTTTTCCTAATTGGATAATCATATCTTTTGTCATTTTAGAAATGTCGAATGCTTCTTTCCATCCCCAATCTTTCCTTGCTTCTGAATCATCAATAGTTGCAGTCCAAGAGTCAGCAATGGCTTGACGGAAGTCAGGTTTATATGAAATTTTAAAATTGGGAATGTGTTGTTTTATTTCATCAGCAATCTCCTGAGGTGTAAAACTCATGGCCGCTAAATTATAACTTGTTCGAATTTTTATTTTTTCCGCAGGAGCATCCATTAATTCACAAGTTGCCCGAATCGTATCAGGCATATAAATCATAGGTAGCATGGTATCTTTTTCCAAAAAACATTCAAAGTTTTGTCCTTGAACTGCTTTATGAAAAATATCCACAGCATAGTCAGTCGTACCGCCTCCTGGCATAGATTGATAACTGATAACCCCCGGGAAACGAAGTGATCTTACATCCACTCCATGTTTTAAAAAATAATACTGACACCAACTTTCTCCAGCGTCTTTGCTAATGCCGTAAATAGTGGTAGCATCCAAAATCGTATGTTGTGGTGTATCATATTTTGGAGTAGTTTTTCCAAAAACAGCAATGGAACTGGGAAAGAAAACTTTATCAATAGCATGATCTTTAGCTACATCCAATACATTGAAAAGTCCATTCATATTTATGTCCCATGTTTTTCTTGGGTTTTTTTCTCCACTTGCAGAAAGGATGGCGGCGAGATGATAAATTTGAGTAATTTTTTTGGTTTTTACTATTTCAGAAAGACGTTCTCCATCCAAGATATTTAATAATTCGAAAGGGGAATTATCATCATTGTTTGCTCGAATATCTGATGCAATTACATTGTTATTGCCATAGTGTTCTCTAAGGGCTGCGGTTAAAACGGTTCCGATTTGACCATTAGCTCCAATTACGAGAATCCTGTCTTTTCTCATAAAAGTATATTTTGGTTAGGTTTAAAATTAAGTTATTATAAATGTTTTTTAATGGTTTGTCAGTTCAATATTATTGCACAAAATAGATATTTTCATTTTTAGAACTGCGGTATTTCTGGAATAAATTCAAAAGATTCTTCTTGATAATCCATTTTACAACAATAAGTTGACATACCATTGGTAACCAAAAGATAGGGAACTCTGAGGGAAAGGTTATATTGAGAGATTTGCTCGAATGTGCTTTGATTGATTTTTACTTCAGGAGCCTTGCATTCAATAAGCATAAAAGGTTTTGTGTTTTCATCATAAATTAAAATATCGAATCGACGACTTAACTCATTGATAATCAATGATTTTTCAACTGCGATTCTAGTTTTAGAGCATTCATTTTTTTCAATGAAAAATATGATAAGTAACTGACGAACTAATTCTTCAGGTTGCAGAACAAGATGTTTTTTTCGAATAGGGCAAAACAAATAATGTTTGTCACCTTCTTTTTTAATCTTTAAAAGAGGTTGATACTCCAATAAATTCAGATCTATTTTCATAGTAGGGGAATCTCTTTTTGTAAAAGTTCGATGGCGATATTGGTATCAGTTGATAATTGCTTGAAGCTGTCAACAATTTTTGAGCATTGACATTTTTCAGGTGATTCCATCACTACTTTTTCAATGAAATTTGCTAAATCCTCTTGTTTTTTCATTCCTAATACTCTAAAACCAGACTTCATTCGATGAGCTACTTTGATGACATTATCGCAATTTCCAAAGTTTAAAGATTGGTAAAGTTCATTCATTTCCCTTGGCTTATGGTAAATGAATAATTCTATAGTTTCCTTAACATCTTCTGTTCTTTCATCAAAAATTTTGAAAACGTGTTCTAACTTAATGGTAACATTTTCATGTTGAAGTATGCGTTTTTTATTATTTGTAATAGTATTGTTTTTTTTATGGATTCTTGACACCTTTTGTTCAAGAGCTAATTCAATAATTCCAGGTAATTCTTCCAAATATTTGAAATCAAGATCTTTTGTGAAATTTGCAATTGTATTACTATTGTTGATAACAGATTCGATAGTGGAGGTTTTTTCATTTCCAGAAATTAATATCACAGGGATATTTTTTATATCATCAAGCAAGTCAATTGAAGTTCCATCTGCTAAGTTATGATCGCTGATTACCAGATTAAATTGTTGTTCCGTTAATTCCTTTTTTGCAGCTTTAATAGAACTTACTACGGTATATGGGTAAAGCAACCCTTTCCGTTTAAATAATCTTTTGATAGCCATTTGATCTATCAAATCATCTTCAATTATTAATATCTTTTTTTCCAAATTATTATTTTTCTAAGGTAAATTCAAAGGTAGTACTTTTTCCTAATTCAGATTTGACATTGATTGTTCCGCCATGTAATTGGACAATTCTTTTGACAATACTTAAACCTATTCCAGTACTTTCAAAATCATCTTTTGCTTGAAGGGTTTGGAAGATTTGAAATATTTTTTCAAAGTTTTTCTTTTCGATTCCTTTTCCATTATCTTTTATCTTGAATAAAAAGTGAGTGTCTAAATCTTCATAGTCAATTTCAATTTTACAATATTTTTTATCATTATATTTTATAGCATTGCTAATCAAGTTTTGAAAAACTTGTTCAATTTTTATTTTTTCGCAATAAACCTCAGGTAGTTTTTTTAATATTTTTATTTCTACATTTTCATTTAAGTTAAGCATTAAAGTCACATTGTGAATGACTTCCATCATCTCTACCAATACTTTCGATTCTTTAATCCTGCCCATTTTGGTATACTCAAAAATTCCTTCAATAAATTCATGCATTCGATGAACACGATTACCAAGCAAAGCCAATTGTTTTTTTCCTTGATCGTCTAGTTTATGGCTATAATCCTCTGATAACCAATTAGATATAGCTTTGATAGCACGTAAAGGTGCTTTTAAATCATGAGAAACAATATGTGCGAAATCAGATAATTCTTTATTGACTTCTGCTAATTCTTCAAGGAGTTGAGTTGTCTTTTTTTCTGCTTCATAAAGTTGAGAAACATCTCTCACAATATCTCTTGAACCGACCATTTTTCCATTTTTATAAATAGCATTTGAGTTAACTTGTATGTATCGAGTTGCTCCATTTTTAGTAATTGTACGACCTCTATAATTAGTATAATATCCTTGTTCCATTAATAATTTCAAGAATTTTTGGGATTCCTTTTGGTCATCAGGGTGAACAATATCTTTGATTATTAATTGACCTAATTCTTCTTTTGTATATCCTAATAATTTTTCTGCAGCGGGATTGGCATCAATCATTCTTCCTTCATGATCGGTGATGACAATTCCATCCAATACAGTTTCAAAAAGATCTCGATATTTTTGATTGGAGGATTGAATGTTTTCTTCAATTTTTTTGATTTTGGTAATGTCCTGAAGTGTCCCTTCAAAAAGTTTTATCTTATTATTTTCATCAAGGATTGGAGTTCCTTTTCCTCGAGTAAAGATATATTTACCACTTTTAATTTTCATCCTTATTTCTTGATCATAAGGTACTCCTTGTTTGATAGAATTGTAAATAGCTTCCATCATTTTATTCAGATCATCAGGATGAACAAGTTCAATACATTCTTGAATCGATGGAAGGGGATCTCCAACTTCATATGCAAACATTTTCAAAATACTATCTGACCAAGTAATTGCTTGAGTAGATGCATCATACTTCCAGTTTCCAATTTTTCCTAATTCTTGAGCATCTTTAAGTTGGATTTGCGTTTCC
>CAKZSH010000371.1 GCA_937918905.1 uncultured Saprospiraceae bacterium | reverse complement strand
CATAAGTTATTTTGGCTTCTTTTTTTATCCTTCGTCGTTAAAAAGCCTCGCCGAACCGTAGGGTTCGCCTACGTTTTTTGCCTAGAAGGTTAAAAAAATAACCTCAAAATAACTTATGAATAAATGTGAGCAATTACTTAGTTTCCTACAAAACAATAGAAGTCATTTACAATTAATAAGGTATCTTCCATATAATGTTGAGAGGGATTGAGTTTCTTTTTTTGTAATTGAGTGATTTCAGGATCTTTTTGGATAAAATTATTTAAGGTACGCATCACTTTGAAAAAACGATCAAAATCATAAGGAGTTGGAACTTTGGTGCTTCCGAAATTAGCCATGGTTTTTTTAAAATATGGAAATTGGAAAAGCGTGTATTGCTGCGGAAAACGAAATCCTAAATACATAGAAATAATATGATTCTCATGATGAAAATGATTGTTTTCGATGGAGAGAGGATGAGCAATTTTATATTCACTCAACAAAGAATCTAAACAAAACTGAAAACGGGTAATTCGATTTTCTATATTTTTACTTTCATCAAATAAATCTCGAAACATATTGCGAACAAAGTCAGGTGAAGACTGAATAAATTTCAACATCATTTCTTTTGGGAAAAAATTATCCCCCTTCCACATCGTTCGAGTTTGAGTATTTTGCAATGAAGCATCATACATTTTCCCAAAATCTGCAGCTTCAATATCCCAGTTGTCTTGAAAATTTTTAAGAGATTCCCATTTATGATCTTCTCGATAATCTCGAGTAGTTTTCAAGTAGTTTTTATAATCGGAAATGTATTGTTGGATTTTTTGCAGATTCATTTTAAGAGGATGGATTTGTAGGTGCGAGTTTTAAAAAATATCAATCTCTTCTTTTTTCACTAAAAAGAAAAAACAGTTGGCTAATGCCTGAACCGCCACTTTAGCATCATGTCCATCGGCAAATTTAGAATTATAACATCGCATATGAATTTCCTGAAGTGAAGGCCATTTATATTTTCTTCCACCCTTTGCAGGTATTTTACAAAAATAAGTAGCCTCTTGCATCAATGAATATAAATCTGATGCCATCAATCGAGAGCTCATATCTTTTCGAATAAATTCCGCTTCCACCACATTGGTTGCTAAATTAGTATTGTGTGCAACGATGTATTTGGATTCATCTACCAACTTGGAAAATTTCTTTAAAACATCCCCCAAAGGAACTCCTTCCTTGAAAGCCATGTCAGGAGATATTTTGGTAAACTGTTCCGTCTCAACTGGAATATCAAATCCTTCTGGTTTGATAATGAAATCTTCCGAGGTTTGAATTTCACCGTTGTCGTTATATTGTTGCCAAGCAATTTGCAAAAGACGTGGCCAATAATAAGTGTCACTTGCAGGTACATTCCATTTTTTAGGACGACCGATAGCATTGATATGGAAAAATAGAAACATGATTTTTTATTCGAGTTATGTTAATGTATTGTTTTTTACGTTGGACGTTTCTGTGAATTCAAAAGTATTCGAACCGTCAACCGTCAACCGTTCAACGTCAACCGTAAAAATATTTACTGTTTTATTTCCAAACCTAATTTAGCTATTGCGTTTTCCGCTAATTGAAAACTAGTACTTGAAGACAATCTAACTTTTTTTACGGGAGCATCCCAAGCATCAGCCAGAGCAACCCAAAGATGATAATTGCCCATAGCATCTCTTTCGCAATATGCGCCCATTGGAAGTTGACAACCACCGTCCAAAAGTTTTAAAACCTTTCGTTCAATATTTGTAGTAAGGGCAACATCAGAATGGTGGATGTTTTTTAAAATCCTTCGAGTCATCGTATCATTTTTACAAACTTGAAAAGCAAGCACACCTTGAGCGGGAGCAGGTATAAATTCTTTTACATTGAATTTGATAACTTCCAAATCAGAAATATCGAGTTGTAATCTTTCCACTCCAGCGCCTGCCAAAAGGATGGCATCAAAATCACCTTTACGTAATTTCTCAATTCGAGTAGGGACATTTCCTCTAATATCTTTAAGCTCAATGTCTGATCTAAAACCCAACATTTGCGCTTTTCTCCTTGCAGAAGAAGTCCCAACTATGGCCTCCTTTTTTAATTTTAAAGTAGCACTTTCATCCATCGACTCTTTTCGAATAAGCAACCAATCAGAGGGATTCTCTCTGTAAGAAACAGCGGTGATGACTAAGCCTTCAGGTTGAGTTGTTGGCAAATCTTTCATGGAGTGAACAGCCATATCTACATCGCCTCGTAACAATGCATCTTCAATTTCTTTAGTGAAAAATCCTTTGCCTTCCATTTTATCAAAACCTAAATGTTGGATTTGATCTCCTTTTGTTTTGATAATCACCAATTCCGATTCGACACCAATTTCTGATAATTGATTTTGTAAAAAATCAGCTTGCCACAATGCTAACCGACTACCACGAGTACCTATTTTTATTTTCTTCGAAAGTTCCATTTTTGTATTTTAAAAATCACCTCTAATTTGAAGCAACTTATTTTAGGGAACAAAGATAATCATTGCTTCAAATAATGCTTATCGAAGTATTTTTTTTTACAAAAAAATTAATAATACGGATCAAGGGTTCAACGGTATTCGACAATCATAAAATCATCAGTATCATAATCAAAAAGGATTTTAACGCGGATTGATCTTTATGATTGCCCTTAACCGTGTTTCAATATTTAGTCAATAAAAGTCAGAGCTTGACTTTTTAAGTCAAACCCTGAGCACGTATTCCTAATAACTGATGTCCAATGCTAAAACTTAGATTTTTGCGTTAAAAGATGGAGTATAATTGAATACTGCTCAATTTTTCAAATAGCACGTGATAAAGGATTTATTTTCTACCTTTGTGGTCGAAAATACCTATTGCAAAATCCAATTCTGAATATGCAAATTTCAGCAAACAAACTGAGTCAACTACTCAACGGAACGGTGGAAGGTGATCCTGATGTACTAGTGAGCAAACCCAGTAAAATAGAGGAGGCCACAAAAGGTTCCATCTGTTTTTTCGCCAATCCAAAATATGAACATTACGTTTATTCTACTGAGGCTTCCATCATTTTAGTCAGCAATGATTTTCAACCCTCTCAGCCAGTCAAAGCAACCATGATTCGCGTGGAAGACGTATATAAATCTGTCTCGTTTTTATTAGAAAGTTTTGATCAAAAAAATAATGGACAAGCAGAAATATCTGCTCAATCCGCTATTCATCCTTCTGCGAAACTAGGGGAAAATGTTGCCGTGGGACCATTTGTAGTAATCGAAGAAGGGGCAGAGATTGGTGATAATTGTTCTATTCAAGCACAAGTTTTTATTGGTAAAAATGCAAAAATAGGCAACGGTGTAATTGTTGAACCTGGAGCGAAAATTTATCATGAATGCGTCATTGGCAACCATTGTATTTTACATGCCAATGTAGTGATAGGAAGTGATGGTTTTGGATTTGCGCCAGAGGAAGATGGCACTTTTAAAAAGATCGCACAAATTGGAAATGTAATACTAGAGGACTATGTAGAAGTTGGATCCAATACAACAATTGATCGAGCCACTATGGGTTCTACGATTATTCGACAAGGAGTGAAATTGGATAACCTGATTATGATTGCACACAATGTTGAAGTAGGAAAAAATACAGTAATTGCTGCTCAATCAGGAATTGCAGGAAGTACAAAAATAGGCGAGAGTTGTATGATAGGAGGGCAAGTCGGTTTTGTAGGACACATTACTGTAGCTGATAAAGTAAAAGTACAAGCAGGAACGGGAGTATCAAGAAGTGTAAAAGAAGTGGGGGCAACAATCTATGGCTATCCTCATTTACCTTATTTTGATTATCTGAGATCATATAATATTTTTAAAAAACTACCACAATTGGCAAAGGATGTCGATATGTTAAAAAAAGATCGGACGTAGGGGAAAATGAATTTTAAATGGTCATGTATTAAAGAAATAGTTTGGATTTAAACTTGATATACTTCAAACTATTTTTTTAAGGTTCATGCATCATTTTTTCTAAATTCATCAGACTTTTAAAACAACTTCTTACCTTTGTGCGAATTTTCAAAACGAAAGAATGAAGCAAACGACCATTAAAAAAATAGCGACAGTAAAAGGTGTCGGATTACATACGGGAAAAGAAGTAACCATGACTTTTCGGCCGGCTCCAGTTAATCATGGGTATAAATTTAAACGGGTTGATCTTGAAGATGAACCTATTATTACCGCAGATGTTAATCGGGTAAGTTCTACCAATAGAGGTACAACGATAAAATTAGGCGATGCTCAAATTAGCACAGTCGAACATACTTTATCCGTATTGACTGGATTGCAGATTGATAATGTTTTAATTGAAATTAATGGCCCCGAAGCTCCAATTATGGATGGGAGTGGCTTGGATTTTACTAAAAAATTAAGCCGAGCAGGTATAGAAGAGCAGGATGCTGAAAGAGAATATTTTGTAATAGAAGAGCCTATTTCATATAAAGATGAAGCAACTGGGGCAGAATTAATGGCGCTTCCTGCTGAAGGATTTCATGTGACGACTTTGATTGATTTCAATTCTACGGTATTAGGTCATCAATATGCCTCCTTGGAGTCATTAAAAGACTATAAAAAAGAGATTGCACCTTGTCGAACTTTCGTTTTCTTACATGAATTAGAACAATTATTAGATCAAAATCTTATCAAAGGGGGCGATTTGGATAATGCTATCGTTATAGTTGATAGAGTGATGAAAACCAAGGAACTCAATGCTTTAGCAAAGCGACTAGGTAAAAAAAGTGTCAAAGTGGAAAAGGAAGGAATATTAAATACGATTGACCTTCGTTTTGAAAATGAACCAGCTCGACATAAGTTATTGGATGTTATTGGAGATTTAGCATTAGTGGGAAAACCAATAAAAGGAAGAATTGTAGCGACAAAGCCTGGTCATAGGGTAAATATTGAATTTGCCAAAATGCTAAAGCAAAAATTAGTAGAACAAAGAAAGCTAAAAAATAAACCCAAATACAATCCGAATATAGCTCCAATATATGATGTTGTAGAAATTGCCAAACGGTTACCCCACCGATATCCGTTTTTATTAATAGATAAGATAACTGAACTGAGTGACAAGCATGTAGTGGGGATCAAAAGTGTTACTTTCAATGAGCAGTTTTTCCAAGGTCATTTTCCTGGAAACCCAGTTATGCCGGGAGTATTACAGATTGAGGCCATGGCACAAACAGGAGGGATTTTAGCATTATCCACAGTTCCTGATCCTGAAAATTGGGATACTTATTTTTTAAAAATGGATAGTGTAAAGTTTAAATATAAAGTGGTACCAGGTGATACTATCATTTTTAAAATGGAATTATTATCACCTATTCGACGTGGGATTTGTCAAATGCAAGGAACAGCTTATGTTGGGAATCGCATCGTATCCGAAGGAGAATTGGTGGCCCAAATTGTAAAAAGAAAGGCTGAGTAAAGTTAATCTTGAATGTGTATTCGATCGTTTCCTGCGACTTTTCGACATATTCAAAATTAACTCTATCCCTAAAACTATTATAACCCGAAGATTGAGAGAATTAAAACCCATTATTATTTTACAGAGATGGTATTGATTAAAAATCGGTACTAAAAAATTCAATTTATGAATACAATAAGAAATGTTCATCCTGAAGCTAAAATCGGGAAAAATGTAAAGATTGGGGCGTTTGTTACGATTGAGAAAGATGTGGTCATCGGTGATAATACAGAGATTTTTCCAAATGCAATGATAATGAATGGGACTCGATTAGGGGAAAACTGTAAGATATTTCCAGGAGCAATAGTAGGTTCTATTCCTCAAGATTTAAAGTACAAAGGGGAACGTACTTTTTTGGAAATAGGAAACAATGTTACCATTCGTGAATATTGCACTATCAATATAGGTACAACTGCAAATATGAGAACGGTAATCAAAGATAATTGTCTGATTATGGCTTACTGCCACATCGCTCACGATTGTATTATTCATGAAAGATGTGTGTTGGCTAATAATGTAGCTTTGGCTGGACATATTGAGATTGGCCCTAAAACTGTTTTAGGAGGATTGACTGCGGTACATCAGTTTGTAAGAATTGGAGCACATGTGATGGTTGGTGGTGGATCATTGGTTAGAAAAGATATTCCACCTTATATCAAAGCAGCACGAGAGCCTTTATCTTTTGTAGGAGTCAATTCAATAGGATTACGACGAAAAGGATTCTCAGATGACCAAATCCATAATATTCAAAATATTTATAGATTACTTTTCCAAAAAGGACATAATACTTCACAGGCATTAAAAGTGATTGAATCTACTCTTACCGAAACTCCAGAACGTGAAAATATTTTAGGTTTTGTAAAAGAAGCAGTAGCTGTCAAAAGTCGTGGAATTATTAGAGGATACCGACACACAAATGGAACTCCAAGAATAAAAGTAAAAGTCAATGGCAACGGAAATGGAAGTGTCCTTTCATAATGTAGGAAAAAGATTCCGCTATGAATGGATTTTCCGAAAGGTAGCATTCACATTCGAAGCGGGTAAAAAATATGCCATCTTAGGCCCCAATGGTTCAGGAAAATCTACTTTGCTTAAAATACTGGCAGGACATCTTTCTCCTTCCAAGGGCAAAGTAGATTTTTCTTTTCAGGGAAAAAAATTAGATGGAGATGACGTTTACAAACATATTAGTTATTCTGCTCCATATATTGAATTGATAGAAGAATTTACCCTCACCGAAGCCATTCAATTTCATCAAAAATTTAAACCTTTTATCAATCAGTTGACTGCTACTGATTTGATTGGAATTCTAGGTTTTGAAAAATCAAAAAATAAACCAGTTCGATATTTTTCATCGGGTATGAAACAACGATTGAAGTTGGTTCTATCCATTTGCTCAGATGCTTCACTTTTGCTTTTGGATGAACCCACTACCAATCTTGATAACCAAGGAATGGAATGGTATCGTGATTTGGTTAAAAAATACGCTGGTGATCGCCTACTTATCATTGCATCAAATGTGGAAGCTGATTATGATTTTTGTGATACCACGCTGAATATATTGGATTATAAAAAACGGTAGACGGTCGTTCGTTTCACTCACTTGACGGTGGACGGTCGCTTCGCTTGACGGTTCCAAAAACGTGTATTCAAAATTATTCGAACCGTCAAGCGAAGC
>CAKZSH010000370.1 GCA_937918905.1 uncultured Saprospiraceae bacterium | reverse complement strand
CCAGGGATGATTTAATGGTATACAACAAGGTCTGACTTTATAAGTCAAAGCCTTGACTTATAAGAACATCAATATAAGTTATAAGTCAGACCTTGACTCGTGTATAGCCAATGCTGAATAGTTATATTTTAAAATCACATACTATGAATATTCAATTAGAAATTTATTTAAAAAGTTCATATTGAAAAATTTTGTTATATCAAAGAATCCGCATATATTTGTCAAACGTTCGGAACATATCACAATTTCCCCAAATACCACTTCGTTTTTTTATCTCCTGGTCTCTAACTGAAACACACTAAGTTTATCATCCCATCTTAATCGACTTTTCGTTTTTGAAAAGTTATCGAACAATCTATCTATTTATCTTAATCACAAAATCCGATTTATTATGAAATTGCAACCAATGCAAATCCGCAACGTGTTTCTAATGGTCATTTTCGCCTTAGTCATTCCTAATACTACCTCTGCAAAATGTGTTTATTTGCAGCCCCTAAAAATCAAAGCCATGGAACTGGGTAATATGTTAGCATGGTCAACTGCTGAAGAACAAGATATCAAAATGTTTGTGATTGAAAAATCACTTAACGGTATTGACTTTAAGCGTGCTGGCGATGTTAAAGGCGCAGGTTATTCCAATTCCAAAAAGACTTATCGTTTTCTTGATTTTGCATTGCCAGAAAAGAAAACTTATTACCGAATGTTGCACTACGCTTCTGATGGTAGTTTTACGATAAGTGAAACATTTTACATTGAACAATCCCCAAATCAAAACTGGTCAGTAAGTTCTGTCAATAGTACATTGACCAATGAAGAATTGAACTTGACCTTAAAATCAAAAGTTGAAACAACAGTATTTTACGAAGTAAAAAGTAGAACAGGTAAGCTGGTGAAAACTGGTGAAACGAATCTTGTAAAAGGTAACAATGTAATTGCTATCAATTGCCAAGCATTTGCTGAAGGTCAATATGATGTATTTTTTAAGACGGGTAGAGAAAAAGCATCTATTTCTATTAAAAAGGTAACTGCACCTGAAATGCCTAACTTAGAGTATGCTGTTGTTAATCCATAAGCCTTAAACCAAATTCATTATATAGTTGAATAAAAAACGGCATCTACTTCTTAGTAGGTGCCGTTGCTTTTTTAAACGTGAACAAATTCGTACTAGTTTATTCTTAATTCCTTGTTCCTTGTTCGATGTTCAACAATACGCTTAAAATTTATTGAAATGAGAGAAGTATCAATTTCCACGTCCTCCGCCTCTTCTTCCTCCACGTTTTCCTCTTTGTGCTTCTTGGATTTTTTTAAACTTTTCAAATTGTTCAGCAGTCATAATATTTTTTAATTCCGCATGTTGTTCATCTCGCATCTTCATCATATTTGCTCTTATTGCATCTCTGTCTCCGTCGCTATTTTCTCTTGCTGTTCTCATCTTTGTTCTATATTTCTCATTAATCTCTTTTACTTTAGTTTGTTGTGCTTCTGATAAATTTAATTGAGCATACATTTCAGCTTCCCGTTTTGCTCGTTCTTCAGGATTTCCTCTTCTTCCTTCTCCTCTTCTTCCTCGTCGTTCGCCATCATCACTTGCAGAATCTCTAGATTCAGCTACTGGTGCAGTAGATTTAGTTGTAGCTGCTACTTCATTCGTTTTTTTACTACAACTAAATATAAATGCTGTCAAAAAAATTAGACTTAAGATTTTAAAAAATTTCATGTTATTTATTTTGTTAAAAAATTTGAATTCGATATTTCTAAGTTTAAGATGTTTTTCTAATATCAAACTTGTGGTACGTTACAACAATTTTAAGTAAAAAATCAGTACTTTTAAAATAGTTTAAATTCAAATACTATGGATGACATTTTAGATCTCGATTGGGTACTTTCTAAAGAAACTCAAATCGAAGAAAAAGAAGCCACTCTTTTTCAACAATGTGCAAGCATGGATATTTTACTCATTGGAGCGACTATGCTTTATGAAAATAATATTCCATACCAAGTTAAACAACCCAAAGAAGAAGACCAAAATAACTTTATCCCCTTCCAAGAAATTCACGTTCCAGAACACTATTTCAAAAAAGCTAATCTATTATTAGATCAACTGCTCAATGAAAGTGCAGCTTACCCAAAAAAAAACAAGCCTCAATTTACTTAGAATTGAGGCTTACTTTTTTAAAGATATTAATAAATGCGAATCAAGGGTTCAATTATTAAACAGGGACGGAACTACGTCCCTTATTTTACTTTTTTTATTAATTTTTCTACAAACAGGGGCAGTCCTAAAGGACTTTGAAAGAAAAACCCAGAGGGCTGTTCTACCGAATATTCGGGATAGAAAATTTTAACACAAGGTTTTTGAGGGACGTAGTTCCGGCCCTGTTTTTTTACTTTTTATTTGGTTTGAAGTACAACCTTTTCAGTCCAACTTTCATTTCCTTGAACCACTTGAATAAAATACATTCCAGAAGGATAATTAGTCAAGTCAAATGACTCATGGAAAACTCCACTAAATTCTTTAACTGATCTGTTATAGATCACTTGACCTGCAACATCAGTCATATTGATTTCTAAATTTCCAGTTTCGAAATTATAAAATCGCAATTGAGTCAAACCATCCGTTGGATTTGGGAAAATCGTTAATTGATTGTTAGACGAAACCTGATTTCCAATTTCAAGTGAAATATTTTCAGGGCAACAATATTCATAAGTTACATTTTCGACAACTTTGTATCCTAATACGATAGGCAAAATTTCTTTTTCGTTATCGTCTTCCAAATGAATATCCAGCACCTCCCCTATGGATGCGCCTCCAACTGCTACCGTTAAATCACAACCTGATTGCATGATTGAATCTCCAACAAAAGTAATTATATCACCTTGTTCAATTCCTGCAATATCTGCAGCTGATCCTTCAAAAACTCTTTCAACAGTTAATCCTTTAAGATCATCCATCGCTACCGCAGACAATCCTAATAATGGCATTTTCGAAACTGAAGTAATTTTTTTACAAAGTGTTTGACACTCGTTATCTTGATTTAATTTTTTGCTATCAAAATTAATTTTGATCGTTTTTCCGTAGGAAGTAACTTTTCCTAGAATTCGAATATCTGCATGATCCAAATTTTCTTTTAAATATTTTTCAATATTAAATTGTTCAGCTTCCAAACCACTTTTTACAATGTATTCGGAATTTTTAGCACCATGTTTTTTTATAGAAATCATTAAAGATTGTGCAAGTACTTCTTCTTGCTGCTCAGTTTCTTGAGCAATGATAGGTTGACCTAAAAGGAGTAAAACGATTACTGCAAAATAGAGACGTTTCATAAAAATTGTTTTTGTGTTAAAAATTAAAGAATAAATACGGTACGAGTAAATGGTATCATTTACTTGATTCATATGTAGCAAGTCTTGCAGATTGATTTTTTAAAAGATTGGTTTGATAACAAAAGTGATGCGAAAATCAGACCAATTCAAATGAAAATTGGCATAAAGAAACTTAGAAACTAAAGAGAATTTAGTAGTGAGAAGCTGGAAAATAACGATATAAACTATTGATAACCAATGATTTAACCATTTTCTTTTCGTTGTGCCTCGTTATTCATGATTTGGAGGAGGTGTCGTTGTTGGTGAGTAACAAAAAAATTTAAAAAATCTCCGAGTCTTAATTTTAAAAATGGAAGGATCTCAATCTGGATCTTGGATTTATTGATATTAGCAGTAGATGATATTTGAAGGATATTTTTCAAACGTTTTTGATTTTCTAAAAAAATCTTAATTACGTCCGTTGAAATTTGACTATGAATATGATTATGTTGTTTGGGAGCTTTAAATTTTTTATGAATTTTTTCAGGCGACATGGATTGTATAAAATATCGTCCTAGCCATGTGCTTTTATATTTTTCGGCAGGTTGCCAATTTTGATGATTGGAGCGTTGAATCGCTTTTTCAAATAAAGGTAAGTAATGATCACAATAACTATTCAAATGTGCATAAATTTCGGCAACACTCCATTTATCTTCAGAAGGTCGCCAATTTATTTTCTCAAAATCAAGTGGTGCAATCGAAGTAGTCGTCCTTTCTACAATGTCTTCAATATCTTGCTCTAAT
This sequence comes from uncultured Saprospiraceae bacterium, assembly GCA_937918905.1. Lineage (GTDB taxonomy): Bacteria > Bacteroidota > Bacteroidia > Chitinophagales > Saprospiraceae > CAJQQY01. The sequence continues at coordinate 1,558 of CAKZSH010000370.1, read as the reverse complement.
GATTTTAAAAAATCAGTTGAATTCATTTTTAGATGATTATGTTTTTTGGTTTTATTGGAGTAATAATAAAATTCATTTGGTAGATTTTAATACAGGATTTACAACCTACCAAATGATTTTTTTGGTTAAGTGAATTACGAAGCCAATTCCTTTTTTAGTGGAAGAATCGTTTTTAATTTTTTTATTACAAAATCAACTTCTTCAATAGTATTATATTTTGAAAAAGAAAACCGAATAGATTTTCGATCAGGTGATGCTGCAATCCCTTCCAACACATGCGACCCTTTTTCTGCACCTGAACTACAAGCACTTCCTCCCGATGCACAAATCCCTAGAATATCTAAATTCAAAAGTAACAAAGAAGATTTTTCAGAAGGAGGAAATGAAACACTCAAAGATTTGAAATGATGTGCTCCATCATGATCGCCATTAAATTGAATGTCTTCAAAATTTTCTAAAAGACTGTTTTTCAAATGGTTACGAACACTAGAAATGTGTTCTCGATTATATTCCAAATGTTCATAGGCCAATTCTAAAGCTTTTGCCATACCTGCAATACCGTAAATATTTTCTGTACCCGCTCTCATATTTCGTTCCTGTGAGCCACCGTTTATCATAGGCTGAACAATATTGTCTCCATTAATGTAGATGAAGCCAACACCTTTAGGCCCATGAAATTTATGCCCTGCTCCTGCTAGGAAATTTATTCTTGTTTTAGAAACATCGATTGGAAAATAGCCCATGGTTTGTACCGTATCAGAATGGAACAATGCATCGTGTTTTTCACAAATAGCTGCCACCTTTTCCAAATCTAATAAAGTTCCAATTTCATTGTTACAATGCATGAGAGTGACCAACGTTTTCTCATTTCCAGCACTCAATAATACATCGAGGCTTTCTAAATCAATACGTCCTTTTCCATCTATTTTCACAAAATCAACTTTTACATTACATTCTTTTTCCAATGCTTCCAAAGCATGTAAAATACAATGATGTTCAATTGAGGAAGTAATGATTCTTTTTACCCCTAAATCTCGAACAGCACATTTCAAAACCATATTATTTGATTCGGTTCCTCCTGAGGTAAAAAATATTTCGCCAATAGATGCACCTATGCAATTGGCAATCGTTTTTCTCGCCTGCTCAATTACGGTACGAGCTTCCCTACCCTCTTTATGGATAGAGGATGGATTGCCATAATGATCTCGCATCAATTGAGACATCATATCAATTACTTCATCACTAATTGGGGTTGTAGCTGCATTATCGAAGTATATTCGTTTCATTATTTTGTTTTTATTTCTATTACAAGGTAAGGAGATTTGGGAAAAGGAAAGGGTATTGAGGAATAAAAAAATCTCTATGCAATTATACTAGACATAAGAAGACATATGAGAAAAGATGTAAGAAATAAGACTTCCTCTGGTCTTATATCTTATGTCTTACATCTACTTGAGAATTAAATTAAATCGGAATTAAACCAATCCTTGACCAATTCTGCCTCATTCATATGGTCAAGCTGACATTCAAATTCATTGGTCGTACAATTATAATCATA
>CAKZSH010000369.1 GCA_937918905.1 uncultured Saprospiraceae bacterium | reverse complement strand
GCACCATAAACCCAACCTACCTTTCCACGTCGATGCTGAACTTTAAACCAAGGCTCATCAGCAATCTCATAACCTAAATTAATTTGTTCAGTTGAGTCAGTAAACTCCCCCATGTAATTGACTTGTTCAAATAATTTTAATTTAAGTATAACAGAGCTATCACGAGTAGGCCCAGTCCTCATTTTCAAACCATCAATCGTAACATATAATGGAGCAAAATTACTTTGAGAAGTTGCTGGAGTTGTCGGAGCAGGTATTGCAGCAGCAGGAGTAGTGTTAGCAGTTTCAGTAGGAACATTGCTGAGCGCCATTGCAGTTGAATCTGCAATTTCAGCAGGTTCAGATGTTGATAGCGCAGTATCCTCTTCAGTCGATCCTGTTTCGTCTTGATACAATGCTTGGGTTGCGCTACACTCTTTTGCTGCCCAAGCCATAAAGGCAAAGAAGAAAACTAAAATGAAAAGCACTTCAAATTTTGGAAGATAACTGTTTTTTTTCTTAGACATAATGTTTCATATTCGTTAAAATGATTTGTTAGTTGATTGGTGAATTGGTTGATTAGTTAATTAGGGTCGAATAATTGCGAGAAAGTTCAAGTCGAAGCTAATTCACAATTATTCGACCCTAATTAACTAATCAACCAATTCACCAATCAACTAACAAATTTACCTTAGAAGTTTTATTTATCCACAAAATAATAGTTCAAGTCTTTTTTTTGAAAAAAAATAAAAACTAAATTGTGCTAAGTTATTACTTCATCGGTATAATTATGAGAAAACGCGATCCAATTTAAGTATGAAAAACGAACTCTTATACAAAATTGCAATAACCAAGATTCCCAAAGTAGGCCCAATAACGACTAAAAATTTAGTGAGTTATTGTGGAGGAGCTCGAAATGTATTTGAGGCAACATCAAAAGAATTAGTTCAAATACCTGGAATTGGACGTACCCTTGCAGAAAATATTAGGAATCATAATGTTTTAGAGGAAGCTGAAAAAGAAGTTGAATATGTCAAAGCGAATGACATTCAATGTCTTTTTTATACAGATGATAATTATCCTCAACGCCTCAAGCATTACAATGATAGTCCTGCATTGTTGTATTTCAAAGGCAATGCCGAATTAAATCATCATCGCATCGTTTCTATCATTGGAACCAGAAAACCAAGCGCACATGGAAAAGCCATTTGCGAAGAGATTGTTGAAGAATTGGCAGCCTATAATGTATTGATTGTTAGTGGATTAGCATACGGAATTGATGTGACGGCTCATAAAAAATCCGTCTTAATGAAAATCCCTACGGTAGGTGTTTTGGGAAATGGGATGGCAAGTATTTATCCTCATGAACATCGAAAAGTGGCCAATGATATGATTGAAAATGGAGGGATACTTACGGAATACACTCATCAACAAGGCCCGGACAGAGAACATTTTCCAATGAGAAATAGAATTGTAGCAGGAATGTGTGATGCATTAATTGTGGTAGAAACCAAACATAAAGGCGGCTCAATGATTACCTCTGAATTGGCAAATGGTTATAACAAAGATGTGTTTGCGATACCAGGACGAGCAAGAGATAAAAGATTCGGCGGATGTAATTTTTTAATAAAAAACCATAAAGCACTCTTAGTGGAATCAGCAGAAGATGTGGTGAATGTGATGAGATGGGAACAATTTGAAAAAAATAGAAATATCCAGAAGCAGTTATTCGTTGAATTATCTGGAAAAGAACAATCGGTTGTGGATATTTTAAAAACGGAAAATGAAGTGTCCATTGACAAATTAAGTTATACGACTCAAATGCAACCTAGTGAAATTTCTTCGTTGCTATTGGAATTAGAATTCAAAGGCCTAGTCAAAACCCTTCCCGGAAAACGATATATGTTAGTTTAATTTATTTATGTACTGTTCTATATCATAATTAGATAAAAGAAATTTATGAGAAAAATCTTTGTATTATTTACGATACTTCTTTTTGGGTGCTATCCAAAAAATGAAACACAAGAACCTGTTGTTAAGTTGGCATCTACTTCGGTTCATGATACTCCTCGTGTTGCAAAAGCTAAGAATGTAATTTTGATGATAGGTGACGGAATGGGCATCACTCAAATTACAGCAGGGATGATTAAAAATAATAATCGACTCAATTTAGAACGGTTTAAAATTGTAGGATTACATAAGCCATATTCTAGCGATAATTTAATTACAGATTCTGCGGCAGGTGCTACTGCTTTTGCTTGTGGTAAAAAAACTTACAATGGAGCAATAGGTGTAACGCCTGATAAGAAAAAAGTAGCAACAATTTTAGAAGAGTGTGAGGCCAAAGATATGGCAACAGGCTTGGTGGCCACTTCTACTATTGTTCATGCCACTCCTGCAAGTTTTATCGCACATCAGCCTAGTAGAAAAATGTATGAAGATATTGCTGCTGATTTTTTAAAAACAGAAATTGATCTTTTTATAGGTGGGGGAAAAAAATATTTTGATCGTCGAGAAACTGATGAGCGGAATCTTTACGAAGAGTTGGAAAAGAAGGATTACTATGTGAGTGATTATTTTAAAGAAGATATGAGCGATATTAAATTTGATCCAAAGAAAAACTTTGCCTACTTCACAGCCGATGATGATCCGCTTCCAGTAGCAAGTGGTCGAGATTATTTATATGGCGCAAGTCGAGTCGCAACAGGATTTTTAAAAGCGCATAGCAAGGGTAAAGGATTCTTCTTAATGATTGAAGGTTCTCAAATTGACTGGGGTGGACATGCGAATGATGCGAATTATATTATTACTGAAATGTTGGATTTTGATAAAAGTATTGGAGCTGTTATGGATTGGGCAGAAAAAGATGGCGAGACTTTAGTCATCGTAACTGCCGATCATGAAACAGGAGGTTTTTCAGTTAATTTAGGTTCAACTCAAGATACTTTGGTGACCAAGTTTACTACAGATTATCATACTGCTGAGATGATTCCAGTATTTGCTTATGGCCCAGGGGCAGAGATGTTTAGTGGGATTTATGAAAATACTGAGATTTATGAAAAGATGAAAAAAGCGATGGGGCTTTAAAATAAGAATGAACTTTTACTTAAAAATTTGTATTTTTAAGTAACGGTCAAATAATAAGTTCCCGATTTAGACGAGAATATTTTGTTCTCAGTTTTTATTTTAATGAAGGATAATTGTTAATACTTTGACTGAATTAAAATGAAAAATGAGGACAAAAGATTCCGTCCAAATCAGGA
>CAKZSH010000368.1 GCA_937918905.1 uncultured Saprospiraceae bacterium | reverse complement strand
TTGAAAAGAATAGCAACCATATTTATATGGGACAAAATCAAAACTTGGTTTTTTTTGATCTCTCGTTATCAAAAATAAGTATTTATGAAGTTGTGTATTAGATAATGGCTGTCCAAATAAATCTAAAAATGAAAGTAAAATTTTTCTACGATAATACATATGAATATAAAAGTCTTAAAAATTTAGGAATAAAAATAAGATATTCAATATTAATCTCACATATTGTTTACGCTAATAAAAGGATAGTTGTTCCTCAAATTAAAAATCCTATTTATTTATATTTTTCAAAAACACCATCAATTGCTTTTGCTAGTAAATGATCCTTTTCGGTAACAACTCCACCTGCATCATGAGTATTCAAATGTATTTCCACCGTATTGTAAACATTGCTCCAATTGGGATGATGATTTTGTTTTTCTGCATAAAAAGCGACTTCAGTCATAAAACTAAAAGCCTCCATAAAATCTTTAAATTTAAAAGTTGCTTGAAGCTTGTCATTTTCTTCTATCCACATATGAGTTAAATTTTTTGATTAAAAATTACAAAAGCAAGATAACACCTTTTTTCAAAACAAAAGAGGTGTTAACCTATCCAGATTAACACCTCTTTTACTTATCACTTATATTTCAGCACTCCTCACTACTTAAAAGCCCAATCAAATTTATCTAAATCCGTAATACAAGCAGTCAATAAATCAACACAATCCGATATATCTTTTTTATGAGCCATCTCGATAGTTTGATGAATGTATCTTGTAGGAATGGAAATCGCACCTGTGATGGCTCCTTTTTTTCCATAACGCTGTATGCCTCCCGCATCAGTTCCACCCGCAGGAAGCACTTCTGGTTGCCAGTTGATTTTACGTTTTTTGGCAGTAGCTTTCATATAATTTACCATTCGATAATCAGAGATGACAGAACCATCTTTTATTTTTATCGCTGCACCATTTCCTAATCGAGTAACCATTTCGTGTGCTTGAGCACTTGGTACATCAAATGCAATCGTCACATCCAGAGCAAATCCAAAATCAGGATCAATATGATGTGCAGAAGAGATTGCACCTCGAAGTCCTACCTCTTCTTGAACCGTAAACGCTGCATATAAATCAAAAGGGATTCTTTTGTTTTTTAATTTGCGCAGCGTTTCTAACAATATAAATACGGACACTCGATTATCAAGAGATTTACTATTGACACAATCGCCCATCTCAATCAATTCCCTTTCTCTCGTAATAGAATCTCCGATAGTAATTAATTTTTTCACCTCCTTTTCACTCATTCCCGTATCAATAAAATACTCGCTGATGGGAATTTGTTTGGACCGTTCTTCAGGTCGCATCAAGTGAATCGGTTTGCATCCCATCACCCCAATCACATCTTTTTTTCCATGAATAATTACACGCTGAGAAGTTAATGTTTTAGGATCGAATCCTCCAAGGGTATCGAATCGAATAAACCCCTTGTCATCGATATGAGAAACCATAAAACCAATCTCATCAATATGTGCTGCAACCATTACTCGTTGATTGGATTTTCCCTTCTTGACTGCAATCACATTCCCCATTGCATCAATAGAAACCTCATCCACAAGTGGTTTCACTTCTTTCAACACGAGTTCTCTAATGCGTTGCTCATACCCAGGAGCACCAGGAGTCACGCATATTTTTTTTAATAAATTAACGTTAATCATTAGTTAGTCTTTTAATTTGGGAAAAGGTGTTGCTTTTGCATTACATAATATTACAAAAGTGGATACGGTTGGAAAAGTTAAACGCAAGGTTTTGCTTTCGGGGTGCGAAGTTAATATTTTTTATTTGGCAGAATAAAAGTTTATAAAATAAAATGTATAAAATTGTGGATTAAAACGAGAGTTAATGGCATTGTTAAAAAAGTTTGCGGGTGAAACGGTAATTTATGGCGTAGGAAGTATTCTTCCAAGGGTTCTTTTTTTGGTGATGACTCCTCTGTTGACCAATACATTGGATACTGGAGAGTATGGAGACCTTTCGGTAATGTATGCATTCGCAGCATTACTACTTGTATTTTTCACTTATGGAATGGAAACTGGTTTGTTTAGATTTGGAAGTAAGGATGGACAATTGAAAACTGTATTCAGTACAGCTGCTATTTCATTGTTATGTTCAACTCTTTTTTTAGTTCCTCTACTTATTTTCTTTTCTGAAAATATTGCTGTGCTTTTAGAAAAACCAAACTATGGAAAATTTGTGCGCTGGTTTATTTTAATTGTAGCATTTGATGCATTAGCGGCGTTGCCTTTCGCTAAGTTAAGATTAGAAAATCGTCCAATACGTTTCGCAAGTATTAAAATTTTAAATGTATTGATTCAACTTGTGCTTATCTGTTTCTTTTTATTGTTGTGTCCATATTTGATTGATAATGGAGTAGAGTGGGTTAACAATATTTATTCAAAAGAAATAAGACTAGACTTGGTCTTCTTAGCAAATTTGATTGCAAGTATTGTCGTATTTCTTTTTCTCGCAAAAGATTTTTTTAGTTTCAAATGGGAATTTGATCGAGCGTTGTGGAAGCGAATGTTGATTTATGCTTTACCATTAATTTTGGTAGGGTTTGCTAGTGTTGTTACCCGACAAATGGATCGTATTTTTTTAACAAAATGGCTTCCTCAAAATGCTGAGGAACTCACAGGTATTTATAGTGCAGGTGTAAAAATTGCAGTACTAATGAGTCTTTTTATTACCGCTTTTAACTATGCCGCAGAACCTTTCTTTTTTAAAAATAAAAACCGAAAAGATTCAAGAGATATTTATGCTAAGCTTGGACAAGCATTTGCGATAGTTGGAAGTTTAGGTTTCCTTGGCATCTTACTTTATATTGATTGGATTCAAATTTTGATTGGAAAAGATTTTAGAGAAGGCCTTGAAGTTGTTCCAGTTTTACTCTTAGCCTATTTTGGATTGGGATTATTTTATAATTTTTCCATCTGGTATAAGTTGACAGATCGAACAAGAATCGGTGCATGGATTTCAATGACTGGAGCATCGATTACCATTTTAATCAATTATATTTTTATTCCCACAGAAGGAATTATGGCACCTGCTTATGCAGCATTGGCTTGTTATATTTTTATGGCTACGGTGAGTTATTTGATTGGAAAAAAATACTATCCGATTGATTATCCGATAGGAAGAATGTTGATGTATATTTTTACAGCGGTGGGGGTTTATTTATTGAGCACTTGGATACGACCTTATTTAGATGAAAACCTCATGAAAATATTAGTTGTAAATACATTGTTATTTTTGAGTTATTTAGGAGGATTGTATTTGCTTGAAAAAGATCAACTCAAAGAACTGCTAAAAGCCTAATCAATAAAAGTAATCATAAACCAATCATAGAGATCCAACCTATTTTTAAAAGCAATTACTGCTAATGCAATCATTCCAAAAATAAAAACGAGACTAAAAACTCGTTTATCTCTTTCAAATTTTTCCCTTCTACTTTTATATTTTCTTCTTTTAATCGCCATGTTTAAGAATTAATTTTGTCCCGATGATCGGGATGAATGATGAATTTTGAATGAATCGAAATCTTATGCTTTTTTTTAAAAAACTAAACACGTTAACTCGACCTAATAACCCAATAACTGATTAACCAATAACCAACTCAACTCATCCTTTATTTCTTTCCCAATAATTTTGATCTTCCATTTCCTCTATCAATTGGAGATAATTAAAAAACCTTAACTCACTTATTTCATCATCTGAAACCGCTTCTTTGACTGCACACTTAGGTTCATTTCGATGGGTGCAATCATTGAATTTACATTCCTTTGAGGTTTCAAAAATCTCCCTAAAATTATGTGCAACATCCATTGGCGCAAGATGATTAAAAGAAAGTGTTTTAATCCCTGGAGAATCAATGATTGCTCCTCCAAAAGTTAATTGAAACATCTCTGCAAATGTAGTCGTATGTTGTCCTTTTCCAGAAAAATCAGAAAGTTCTTCTGTTCGTAATTTGAGTTTAGGTTGAATGGCATTGACCAAGGTCGATTTTCCAACCCCCGATTGCCCTCCGACTAAGGTAATTTTATCTTTTAAGATATTCTTTAATTCTTCTGTCCCCGTTTTTTCAATAGCAGAAACCAATAACACGGTGTACCCGATTTTCACATAAATACTTTTTAGGTATTCAAAAATCGCATGATCGTCCTCGCTGTACAAATCTGCTTTATTAAAAACAATTGTAGTAGGAATGTTATACGGTTCCGTCATCAACAAAAATCGATCAATAAAACCTTGCTTTAATTTAGGGTCGATAATCGTAACGATGACAACAGCTTGGTCAACATTACTTGCCAAGAGATGTAAAAAATGTTTTTTTCGAGGGGACTGCCGAACAACATAATTTCGACGAGGTAAGATTGTTTTTATCATTCCTGTTCCTTCCACTTCGTCTTCTATTTCAAATTCCACTTCATCACCTACCGCTACGGGATTGGTTAACTTCATTCCTTGTAATCGAAACTTTCCAATGATCCGACATTTCCATTCTGTTCCATCTTCCACTCGTACTTGGTACCAACTTCCTGTCGATCGTATAATAATTCCTTTCTGCAAAATTTTATTCTTTTTTTTTAAAACTTTCAGCAGCATCTTATTCACTTCGCAAGTGGATTAGTGAATCGGTTAAATAGTTAATTAGGTCATATTGTGATCAAAAATATTGTGACTCAAATTCTAATTCACGTTAACCTGATAACCCCATAAACAAATAACTATTAAACTTTTTATGCCCGAGGATGCGCTGAATAAAAACCTTTTGTTATGGCACAATGCTAGAGCTATTGGTTGCGCCTTCATGAACTGCAGCTGAAATATCCTTAATTAATTGAGGATCTTTTTCAATCGCATTTCCTACGACAATCACATCTGCACCAGCTTTCACATTCTTATACGCTTTTTCTGGCGTTCGGATGCCTCCACCGACAATTAATGGAATTTGAATCGCAGAACTTACTGCATCAATCATGGATTCCGAAATTGGATTTTTAGCTCCGCTACCTGCGTCCATATAAATTAATTTCAAACCCAACATTTCTCCTGCCAAAGCTGTACATAATGAAATGTCATCTTTTGCAGCAGGAATGGGATAAGTGTTACTGATATAGGAAACACTTGTTGGTATCCCTCCATCTACTAACATATATCCTGTCGAAATAATTTCCAAAGGACTCATTTTTAAATAAGGAGCCGAAATTACGTGTTTTCCTATCAATAAATCAGCATTACGACCTGAGATTAAAGATAAAAAAAGTAAGCCATCTGCACGGTAACTTAGTTGAGTAGAATTATTGCCTGGGAATAAAACGAGGGGAATATCACACGATTTTTTAATGGTTTCGAGACAATGATCCAACATATTATTGACCACGAGGCTGCCTCCTATGAAAAAATAATCGACCTTTGCCTCCATTGAAAGGTCAACGATTTGTTGCATATTCTTAAGCCGGACTTTGTCTGGATCAATGAGAACTACGAATTTTTTTTCGCCTTTCTCTTTTGCTTCCACAAGGGATTGGTAAATTTGTTTTTCCATAATAATGTGGAGTATTGTTTGCGTAAAGATATAGGAATAATTTTGATTGAATACATTTTGAGCGATAGAATGAACGAAATATTATGTTTTTTTACATTTAAAAAATAACATAAAATCCTAATAAAATAATATGGATAGCGATTTTAATGAAAAAACAACGGCACTTATCATTCGTGATTTTGAAATGGAGATTGGAGATAAGCAACCATCTGAGCAAGAGTTGTTTGATATGTTATGCGACCAAGTTGCATACATGATGGAATATCGTTTGGATTTTCTTTTGAGTCTGATGTATCGATTGGATATTGATGAACAGAAAATCAATCAAGCACTTGCACCTAAAACTTTGATCGCTCCAAATGTAGGATTGGCTCACTTGATTTTGGAAAGACAAAAATTGAGGATAAAACTTAAACAAGAGTTTGGGAAAACGAAACTAGAAGATTTAGACGAAGAACTTGAATTTTGAGTTTACCACGGAGGCATAGAGGAGGGACACGGAGAGTACGGAGTTTCTCTATTTTCTCCGTGTCCAATCTCTATGCCTCCGTGGTAATTCCAAAACTACTTCAACTTCAATCGCTTTCCTTTTTGCTTGATGAATTTTGTTTTTTCGGAGGCGATAAAAATATATTTATTATCAAAAAAATCTAACGCCTCATATTGAGTGGCGACTAAAAAAACGGGTACTCTTTTCTTTTTCATTTTTCCCTTTAAAAAATCAGTTCCTTCGAAATCTCGAAAAATAAAAACCGATGCTTTTGACTTTGGAATGAGTTTCCTTTTTTTATAGGTATAAGAAAGTAAGGCAACTGTTTTACAATCGGGACTAATTGCTGCAGCCGTAACTACTCTGTTTTTTAAATTAATACTATCTTTTAAAACCGCCACTTGTTCTCCTGCTTCCGCTTCGAGGGTGTAATATTTTGTAAAACCATTCCCCACATTTAAGCGATTTTTTGAAAAAAGATGTAATTGATTTTTGTAATAAAAAAAAGCTTCCATATCAAAATTGCATTGTGCAGAAGGAGGTGGGAATTGGGTTTGGTCAGGGTAAGTAAATTTGATAGAATCTAAATTTTCAGTTTCAAAATTGTAGATATAAATTCTTAAATCCTTTCTTTTGTTTCGATTATTTCCAAAATCTCCAATGTAGATGTTTCCTTTGTCATCATGTGTCAATTCTTCCCAATCTGTATTTTTGATTTGATCTAAATGAATCGTCTTAGTCAATTTTCCTTTTGCATTTGTTTGGTAAAGGATAGGTTGGCTACCACTATCGTTATGCCACCAAAACTCGTTTGAGTTTTTTAGATAAAGACCAGAAATTTCTTTCAACTCGGAAGGAAGTTTAAATCGCTTGGGGAGTTTTTTCTTGGATTGTGAAAAAGAAAGGATAGGTAAAAGTATTGTTATAAAAATTAAAAATAAGTTTCTCATTTTGAATGTATGTTGAAAAAATGGTAAAAAAATCCTTCGGTTTTTATTTTTTTTGAGCCACAGATTTACGCTGATTTTTCATAATTTCCTATAACTCGTTTTTCAAAAATCGTAAAAAAATCAGCGTAAATCTGCGGCTCAAAAAATCAACCAGTCATCTTTCTAAGTTCCATTCTCTCCTCTTCCGTCAATTTATAATTATCTTTAAAAACTTGTGCAGAAGGTCGAATCATTAAAAAAGTAGCCAATCCAATAAAAAACAGAAATAGGAAAAAATAATTTTGAGTCAAAAAAAAGAAGATAAGGCAAATCAAATTTGCACCTTCCATTAAGGCACTTCTGATAATTATTGTAGCTCGATAATGTTGTAATTTTTCCAAAAACCCAGTTTGTGATTTTCCCTCTCGAAGACGACTATTGTATAAAAATGTTCCCATCACAATACTTCCAAGAACTAAAGTAGGCGCGATGATATGAAAAGGATTACTCATTTCCCAACTAAATTCTACTTCGCCACTTCCAGTAGTTGTCATGTAATATAAAACTGCTGCCATCATAATTTGACCAGCAACTAAAGCATAATAAAGGATATTTATACTTTTAAAATTATTGTCTCGCACTTCTCTTTTAGTAGCCATGATAATTTTAGTTTTTGGAAAAAAGAAACCCTCAACGTTGAGGTTGAAGGTTTCTTTTTTAAAATTGAAAATTTATTATTTGATTCCGTGCATCAATTTTCTGATTATAGGATAAGTAATTATACAAAGCACTCCTAGAGCTACTGAAACAGCAGTCAATATCCAGAAGAAATAACTTAAACCATTTGCCTCGGCAATGCCTTCTGATGCTTCACCAAATACACCTGCAAGTTTCATCCCGATTGCAACAGCTAAGTACCAAATACCAAACATAAAAGCAATCATTCTACCTGGCACTAACTTACTCACATAAGATAACGCAACAGGAGAAACGCATAACTCACCCATCGTATGGAAAAAGTAAACTAAGACTAACCAGATCAAACTAACTGATGCTGTCTTTGCGCCTGGAGCAATATCACTTGCACCAAAAGCTACACATGCCATACCGAATCCTAATAAGAACATTCCAATTGCATATTTCATATTCGCATTCGGATTGTATTTACTTTCCCACCATTTAGAAAATAATGGCGCAAAGATGATAATGAATAATGAATTTAAAACTCCAAACCAAGAAGCAGGAACTTCAGTTACATCTTGTTGAAACTCATTATAAAGCATCCAAAGCGCAATGGCCCAAATGATTACAAAACTCAACGCGAGGAAAATATTGGATAAGCTATATTTTGCAAAAGTTTGTTTAAATAGAAGACTGAGCACCCAAGTAATAATACCAAGTGGCACAATGGTCATCAAGGAATTAAAAACTTTAAACGTGATACCCGCACTTCCTTCCAAAACTCTATCCGTATAATCTCTTGCAAAAATAGTTAACGAACCTGGTGCTTGCTCAAATACCGCCCAAAAGAAAATAGTAATAAAAGCAAAAAACCAAACTGCGATCATTCTATCTCGAGTGATACTAGAATATTGAGTTAGTCTATAAATTAAGACTACTAAAAATAAAACAAGTGCAAAAAGAATAGTGAAATTTGGCCCACTTAAACTACCTACACTAAAATCTAAAAAGTTCGTTGCGCCTTCTGAGATTTTTGAAACAGGATCATTGATAATCCAAACTAATCCCAATACAGCAGCAAGTCCTGAAAGTGCAATTTGCCATGTCGTAAATGGATTTCTTTTATCTCCATCTTCAGTTATTGCTGCTTGAACTTTTCCATCATTTTTTGGCTTTAGTCCTACATCTCCAAAAATATCTTGTGCAAACCAAAATTGTAATAACCCAAAAAACATAAAAATACCAGCCAATCCAAAACCGTAGGACCATCCAACTTTTTCACCTAAATATCCACACAATAAAATTCCAAGAAATGCTCCAGCATTTACACCCATATAAAAAATAGTGTAGGCACCATCTTTTTTCTCTGGGTAGTCTCTGTACATTTCCGAAATAATAGAAGTCATATTAGGTTTAAAAAAACCGCTTCCAAAAACCAGCAAGGTCAAACCTGCATAAATAAAGAAAGGCGTTTCTATCGCCATACACCCATGCCCCAAACTCATCAACAATGCTCCTACAACTACTGCCATTCGATAACCAATTTTGTTATCTGCAAACCAACCACCTATCAAAGTGGATAAATAAACTAAGGAAACATAGGTACCAAAAATAGCATAAGCATATTCTTTTGGCCATCCCCATCCGTTATCCAACAATGAAGCTGTGAAAAACATGATTAACAAAGATCTCATTCCATAGTAGGAAAACCGCTCCCACATCTCTGTAAAAAATAAGACAAATAGACCCGATGGATGGCCTAATACTTTACTTTTAAAAAAGTCATCTCTATTATAAGTACTCATAAGAAATTAATTTTTAAGTTGATTTTTCGTTTTTATTTTATTAAAAAAATAGCGGAAGAGGTACTTGCCTCTTCCGCATGATATAGTTTATTTTTTTTAGTGTGCTGTTTCAACTTCTTCGTCTTCTGCTCCATGTGCTAATCGCTTTAATGGTTTTATTAGAAGTAAAACTAAAAGCCCGAAGATTGTACAGAAAATTGCAATCCCCGTAAATATTTTAAATTCACCTAAAGATTCTGACCATTCACCGAGTAATCCTGCAACTTTATTTCCAAGTCCAGTTACTGCAAAATAAGCTCCCATCATAAATGCTACCCATCTTGCTGGAGATAATTTTGTAATAAAAGAAAGCGCAACTGGTGAGGCACAGAGTTCACCTATGGTGTGAAAAAGATAAGCTAAAACTAACCAACTCATTGCAGACTTCTCAACTACAGTTTCGCCATCCATAACAACTTCTGTACTTGCCTTTGTCATAAAAAAGAATCCCCATCCCATAATGATTACTCCAATTGCCATTTTAAAAATAGAAGAAGATTCTTTTCCTCTATTTCTCCACCATCCCCAAAATGCTCCAAGTAGCGGAGCAAACATCAAAATAAATAAAGCATTTACAGATTGGAACCAAGATGCTGGCACCATAAAACTTCCTAAAGCTAAATCTGTTTTTTCTTTTGTATAAATATTCATTAACCCTCCTGCTTGTTCAAAAGATCCCCAAAAAACAATAATGATCAAAAAAGAAAGATACATTACTAAAATTCTATCTTTTTCAACCCTAGTACCATCATTGTAAATTACAATTCCAATTCCTACAGCTATTGATAAAGCAGCAATTAAAGCAGCATAGTCCCAAGCTCCATATTGAAAATATACAAATACAGCCATAGCAAGCATAAATAAAAATCCAATCATAGAATTAGTATGCTTAAAAATATCTGCAATTAAGTTAGGTTGTTCTGATTTTTCTTTCTCAGTTGTGACTACTAAATTCCCTACATCTTTTAAGTATTTTTGACCATACATATAAACCAGTTGACCTAAGACCATTCCTATCCCTGCTAATCCAAAACCATAGTGCCAACCAATTTCTTCTCCTACATAACCGACGATTAATGCGGAAAGGAATGCTCCTAAATTGATTCCCATGTAGAAAATATAAAATCCCATATCTCGCCTAGTATCTCCTTTTTTATAAAGGCCACCTACCATTGTGGAGATATTTGGTTTTAAACATCCTACTCCCAAAACAATTAAAATAAGCCCTGCATAAAATGCCCAAAGTGCTTCAACGGCAAGAATTCCATGCCCTAAAACTAAAAGAGCTCCTCCAAACATAACTGCTTTTTTCTGACCAATATATCTATCTGCTAGAATTCCCCCAGGGATAGAAGCAACATAAACAAACATAGTGTACCATCCATATAATTTTAATGCTTCGCCATCACTCCACCCAAACCCTGGATTATCACCTGTCGTTTTTGTAGTAAGGAAAAGTACTAAAATTGCTCGCATCCCATAGTAACTAAAACGCTCCCACATTTCAGTAAAAAATAAAATTATTAACCCTACAGGATGACCAAAAAATTGAGGCTGATTATCAAATGCCTTTGTATTCATATCTGTTTTTTAAGTTTGTAAAAGTTGGTTTTCGCACTAAAAATATATTTTTTAATACAAAAACATGTTAAAAACCTTAATCTATTTTTGTTAGTGGAAAGTTAACTACCTTAAAAAGGAAATGTTAAGCC
Organism: uncultured Saprospiraceae bacterium; assembly: GCA_937918905.1. Lineage (GTDB taxonomy): Bacteria > Bacteroidota > Bacteroidia > Chitinophagales > Saprospiraceae > CAJQQY01. The sequence continues at coordinate 750 of CAKZSH010000368.1, read as the reverse complement.
ATAAAAAGATGCATAATTCCTTGAGAAAGGTTATAAAATTGGGCTTGTGGGAAGCGAATGGAAAGTCGTTGAATGGCCAATTGACTGCGAATACCTCTCTTGCAATAAATAACAATTGGCTTGGAAAAATCGAGTAATTCAGGTTTTTTGAAAATTAAATTGAGTGGAATTAATTCACCACCAATATTATAAGCTTCATGCTCATCGGGTTCGCGAACATCGATGAGTTGGAAAGGTTTTTTGTTTGCTTTCCATTTTTCTAATTCTTGATAACTTAGTTCGTTCATATTTTTTACGGTCGCTTCGCTTGACGGTAGACGGTTGACGGTCGTTCGCTTTGCTCTCTTGACGGTTCGAAAAACGTTTTTTCTAAATTTTTCGAACCGTCAAGCGAAGCGTCCGTCAACCGTCTACCGTCAACCGTTTAAAGAATCTCTTTTAGTTATATCCTCGAAAAGTTTTTGTTTAAATTCTACATTCCAGCCTGCACCTTTTACCATAAATTCAATCACACCTAGAACATCAGTTCCTTGTGCTTCTGCTTTTTCTAAAAGGTGTTGTTCGATGGCTTTTTCTCTTAAAACTTCTTTTGCATTTTTATTAATTCGAGTAAAATCTTTTGCGTCAAATTCATTGAAAAAACTACCATCTAATTTTCGATATTTCACATCATGTTCAATTGAAATAATTTCAGGTTTCGGTAAATTTCTAATGATTAAAGTTTTGGTAGTAGAATCCACATCAATCGTT
>CAKZSH010000367.1 GCA_937918905.1 uncultured Saprospiraceae bacterium | reverse complement strand
TTTTCACGATAATAAGCATAAACATTTTTATTCCCAGTTTCTATTTTTTGAGGTTCTCCACCAAAGTCGCCATTCCAAAGTGCTTTGTTTTTATGTTTTAATTCAAACAAAGTTTTATAAAAATCAGCGTATTCATAATTCCCCCATTCAATCGCATCTTTAGTAAAAAACTCCAATCGCTTTTTATTCGCCGACTCTTGTCCTGAATAACACAATGGCATTCCATCAAAAGTCGCAGCAAACACGCCCCAAGTTTTATGACCTTTTCCCATACGGTCAAAAACAGTTCCTGCCCAAGTATTCTCATCATGATTGGATGTAAACATCATATGAAAACCTTTTTTGAAATTCTTTCTATCATTGACCAGCCACTCATCCAAAACAGTAGTTGTCTTTTCTCCCTTTGCAATACCATTCATTAAATGATGAATATCCCAACCATAATCCGCATGAAAATATCCATTATTCACCTGATCGGCTTCTTGACCTTCTGCCAACATAAAAATATTTCCAAGGGCAAATAAAGCCTTACTACATTCCGCCCAAAAATCAGCAGGGACATCGTGTGCAACATCCATTCGAAAACCATCAACTCCTACATCAGTTACCCAATATGACATATCCGCAATCATTGCTTTCCGCATATCTTTATTATCAAAATTCAATTCTGCTGTATCGTACCAATCTGTAGGGTTTCCTTTAAGCGTCGGCGATTTGATAATTTTCCCATCTACTCGAGTGTACCAATCAGGGTGGTCTTTGATCCATTGATGATCCCATCCAGTATGATTTGGAACCCAATCAATAATGACTCGCATCCCTAATTCATGAGATTTTTTTATCATTGTTTTAAAATCCTCGATGGTTCCATATTCAGGATTGAATCCACGGTAATCCGTTACAGAATAAGGACTTCCCAAGTATTTTTTCTTTTCCTCTGGATCTTTTACATCTTCAATCATGATGTCAGGAGTTGCCTTTCGATTGGTCATACTGATGGGATGCAAAGGCATAAACCAAAGAATATCTACTCCCATTTCTTTTAATCGTGGAAGCTGTGTGGTAAAATAATTTACACTTCCTTCAGGAGAATATTGTCTAAGATTCACTTCGTAAATGGTTGCACTTTGCGCCCAAGTCGGTAAGTCTCCAGGAATGTAGGAAGGCTTAGTTTCTTCCTTTTTGGTAGCAATTGTATTTTCGGAAGTATCTTGTTGGCAAGCATTTAGGAATAAGATTATTCCTATAAAAAATAGTAGTTTGTTCATTCGTTTTATTTTTTGATTTAAAATTTAAAATCGAAAATCAAGATTATGGGTGTTAAGAGAAATTTATTTGAATCAAAAAAACAATGTTAATTATTTATCCTTACACTCCTAATCTTGAATCCATAATCATTTATGATTTATCAGGACGTTGGTCCACTAAGTCTAATTTAATTTGAGCACCAGTTTTATTTTTGGGCGTATTTCCTAACAATATTAATACGGGACGATTAGCTTGGGTCTTCCATTGTTCATCCTTCTCCACAGTATTATCTTTAAAATCAAGATCCAGAATTTTAGTATCAGCATGGAATGTCCACTTTCCTTTATTCGTTTGTTTACCTCCTACTCCATTTTCAAAAGTCCCATCTCCTTTGAGTTCAATCCATCTGTCTTTATAATATTCATTATTGTGAGTGGAAGCAAAATAATCCCAAATTCCAATGTATGGACTTAGGTGGCTTGCTTTATGATGATTCGATTCACCATGATCGTGATGGTGTCCAGCATGGTCATGACCATCATGGCTGGCTTCAGTTGAAGATGTAGTTGTTGGATTAGTTGTAGTTGAAGTTTCTTTTTTCTCAGTATCATTACCACATGAGAAAACAAGAAAACTTAATGCTAGAATGGTAATAATTCTTTCCATCTTCGATCTATTGTTTTAGTAATTATTCAGTATTGTGATACACGAGTCAAGGTCTGACTTTTCAAGTCAGGCTTTGACTTTTATTGAAATTCTTATGAATCAAAATTTGATTTTTATTGAATTACTATAAATCAAGGCTTAGTTTATTTTGAAGTTCTCATAAGTCAAGGCTTGACTTTTTGAGTCAAACCTTGACTCGTGTTTAAGCAATCTGTGGATAAAACTGCGCTCTGCTCCTAGCCAACACATCATAATGTTCTCCATAAATTTCTAACCGTAAATCTTTATTTGATAAATTCTCAATAGTTACTTCTTTTTGATTCATAGCAACTTGAAGCAGCGAACCTTTAAATAATATTTTAAAAGAAAAGCCATTCCAATTATCAGGCAATGTAGGATTAAAAATCAATTGTTCGCCATGAACTCTCATTCCTCCAAATCCCTTAACGACTGCCATCCAAGTACCAGCCATACTTGTGATGTGTAAACCATCTTCGGTATCATTATTATAATCATCCAAATCTAATCGGGCTGTTCTCAAATACATTTCATAAGCCTTATCTTTCATTCCTAACTTAGCAGCAAGAATGGCATGAACACATGGCGAAAGCGAAGACTCATGAACAGTCATCGGTTCATAAAATTCAAAATTTCGACGGTGCGTATCTTCATCAAACATTTCCTCAAAAAAATATAATCCTTGCAGTACATCTGCCTGTTTGATAAAACAAGATCGTAAAATTCGATCCCAACTCCACTTTTGATTTAAGGGTCGATCCTCTTCAGGAAGGTCAGCAACTTGAATTAATTCTTTATCCAAAAATCCATCATGCTGAACAAAGACATCTAATTTTTCATCGTATGGCAAATACACATTATCACAAATCTTTTTCCATTCGGTCGTTTCTGTAACTTCATAGAATTTAATTTTCTCTTCCAATGCTGTCCACTTTTCAGGTGCTTTTTCTTTTAAAAACATAATCGCACCTACTGCATATTTCATACACCACGTTGCTATAAAATTCGTGTACCAATTATTGTTGACATTATTTTCATATTCATTTGGCCCCGTCACACCATGCATCACATACTTGCCTCTTCTTTTGGAAAAATGAAAACGTTGCGCCCAAAATCTTGCAATAGCAATCAATACTTCAGCACCATAATCAACAAGATATTCACGGTCACCCGTATGTCGAATATAATCATAAATGCCATAGGCAATCGCTCCATTCCTATGTATTTCTTCAAATGTAATTTCCCATTCATTATGACATTCTTCGCCATTCATAGTGACCATAGGATACAATGCAGCTCCTTTTTTAAAGCCTAATTTTTCAGCATTTTCAATTGCTTTTCCAAGTTGCTTGTAGCGATATAGCAAAAGATTCCGAGCCACTTTTTGATCGGCAGTTGCCAAATAAAATGGAATACAATACGCCTCGGTATCCCAATAAGTACTCCCTCCATATTTCTCTCCTGTGAATCCTTTGGGGCCAATATTTAAGCGATCATCTTCACCTGTGTAGGTTTGATTTAATTGAAAAATATTAAATCGGATCCCTTGTTGTGCAGCCACATCTCCTTCAATAATTATATCACTCCTTTCCCATTTTTTTCTCCATGCTAAATTTTGCTCCTCCAATAAACTTTCAAAACCTTTTATAAATGCTTGATTTACAACGTTTTGTGTGTTTTTTATTAATTCATCTTTTGCATGATTTTCTGATGACAGGTTGGCTGCATATTTATAAATTATAATTTCGTCATCATCATTTACATTTATTTTCACATCACTACTAATGTACTTTTCTCTTGAAAAAACACCCGCTTGAACCTCTGCCACTTCACCATTTTTAAGTACTTGAAATTTCATCCCAGTACAAACTTGAAAAGCAGTTTTTTTAGTTTCAGCAATCACATAACCTTCTCCTGGAGTAACATCTTTTCCCACCTCAACCCAAAATTTTTCATCATAATTAGCGTCTTCATTCATCACGTCAAAATCAACATATGGCGTGATAGATATTTCTCCTGAAAAATTAAGTGCAACTATTTTATAACAAAGTGCTCCCATTTCGTCATCAACGATACTACAAAATCTTTTTGCTTCAACCTTGACCATTTTTCCACTCTTCAAAGTAGCTGTAAAAGTTCGTTCCAAAAATCCTTCTCGCATATCCAACACTCTACGAAAATTCTCCACTTTACATTCGGCCAAGTCGAAAACTTCTCCATCTATTTCAATATCAATTCCAATCCAATTGGCAGCATTCAACACTTTTGCAAAATATTCTGGATAACCATTTTTCCACCAACCCACTCTTGTTTTATCAGGATAATAAACACCTGCAACGTAATTCCCCGCCATGGTTTCGCCACTATATTTTTCTTCAAAATTTGCCCGTTGCCCCATCCGACCATTTCCAATACTAAAAATAGACTCAGATATTTTATTATGCTTTTGATAAAAGCCTTCCTCTATTATTTTCCACTCATCGTGTTTTAGGTAATTCTTCATTTATAATTAATTTCTGATTTTTCTTTTAATAATATTTTTTTCAGCCACAGACTTTTACGGAGTTACATGTATTTCGTCATTAGAAAAACCGTAAAAGTCTGTGGGAAACCGTGGCCAAAAAAATCATCGCAAAGTTAATGATAATAGCTTTTCTTCAATTCCTTTAAAATTCTTTTTTTCAAAATTAGGCATCACCAAATGGGCTGCACTTAAATCATCATCATTTCCTATTCCTACTGCAAACATCTCCGCAGCCAATGCCGCTTGAACTCCTTTGGGCGCATCCTCAAAAACAACACAATCAGATGGAGCTACTCCCAATTCCGAAGCCGCCAAAAGAAAACCTTCGGGATGCGGTTTACCATTGACCACTTTAGTTCCATCAATAATAGATTCAAAATAATCCATCAGACCAACTTGCTTTAAAATGGCAACTGCATTTTTACTTGCGGAACCTAAAGCGATTTTTATATTTAATTTTTGTAACTCATCTAAAAAAGGAACAACCCCAGGAAGGATTTCATCAGCATTCATTTTCTTGATGTAGGATAGGTAATCTTCATTTTTATCGGTAGCCAATTGACGTTTTATATTGTCGCTAAAGTTGAGTCCGCCCCATTGAAGAATCAGATTCAACGATTCAACTCTACTCACCCCTTTTAATTTTTCATTTTCTTTTTCAGTAAAATCAAAACCAAGTTGGTTCGCTAAATTTCGCCAAGCTGTAAAATGGTATTTGGCAGTATCTACTATAACTCCGTCTAAGTCAAAAATACACGCTTTGATCTTATTATTCATTTCAAATTTTGTTTGTTAATCTTAAAATGTAAAAATAGTTTTTAGCAGTTGTTTTCAGGGTAAATTGTTGATTTTTTTAAAAATGAAGGTCATACAATTCTATTACATGTGTGTAGAAACTCCTATTTTGGGCACTATTTGAAACGAAAAACATGCATTTATCTCAATATTTTCTTGTTTCGAAAAAAAACTACCCAAGAACCTCAATTTATCAATATATCGTTCCTATGACAAAAGAACTTCAAAATTTCATCCAAAAAGAAAAACTTTTTCAATCTCATGAAAAAGTGCTGATTGCAGTTAGCGGAGGAATTGACTCTGTGGTCCTTTGTCATTTGATGCACCAAGCAGGTTGTCATTTTGGAATCGCTCATTGTAATTTTCAACTTCGAGGTACCGATTCAGATTTGGATGCGGTTTTTGTAAAAAAATTAGCGACGACTTTACAAGTTCCATTTTTTGAAACTAGCTTTAAAACTGATGATTTTGCAAAAGAAAAAAAGTTATCAATTCAAGTCGCTGCTAGAGAATTGAGATATGAGTGGTTGGAAAAAATTAGAATCAAAAATGATTTTCAATACATCGCAACAGCACATCATTTAGATGATTCCTTGGAAACTGTTTTATACAATTTTACCAAAGGTTGCGGCATTCGAGGATTGCACGGCATTTTACCTAAAAATCAATACATCATTCGACCGCTTTTATTTACCCACAAAAAAGAAATCTTAGCATTCGCTAAAAATCAAGCTATAGATTTTCGAGAAGATATTTCCAACGCAACGGATAAATATGCTCGAAATAGTATCCGACATCATGTTGTCCCTATTTTAGAAAAAATCAATCCTGCACTTCCTAAAACTACTGCTGAAAATATAACTCGATTAAGAGAAACGGAACAACTTTTTAACTACGCCATTGAATCCTTAAAAAAAGAAATTTGCAAACAACAAAAGGATCAATTATTTATTCATTTAGAAAAATTAAAAAACGCCCCTGCTCCAAAAACGTTGTTATTTGAATGGTTGTCGCCATTTGGTTTTAACAATTCACAAACGGGACAAATGTTTGATTCAATAGGACATCAAGCTGGTGCTATTTTTAATAGTCCTACTCATCAATTATTATTGGATCGTGAGTTTTTTATTTTAGAAAAAAACAATACAAATACGGAGGGGATTTTTTTAATCCATAAAAGCGATTCTGAAATTTCGTTTTTTGATTATCAACTTATTTTTAAAACTAAAGCTGAAATTCCCCAAGCTTTTCCAAAAGAAAAAAATATTGCTTTTTTTGATCTTGAAAAAATAGTATTTCCACTTATCCTAAGAAAATGGAAAGCAGGTGATTATTTTTATCCAATAGGAATGAATGGACAAAAGAAAAAAGTAAAAGCTCTGTTAACTGATTTAAAACTTAATCGTTTTGAGAAGGAAAATATTTGGGTACTAGAATCGGAAGATAACATTTGTTGGGTACTCGGAATTAGAATGGATGAGCATTTTAAATTGGATAAAGAAAGTAAAAACTGCTTAGAAGTTCATTTTATTTAGGGCTTATTGAGGAAGCGAATTTGAAATTATAAGCAACGGATTTTGAGGGAATTAGGTATCGGATACCTTAAAGATATCCGATACCTGCAAAACTCACAACCATCTGATTATCAAATACTTACATGGAAATTTATTAAATATTGAACGCTCTGAAACATATCCATTTCAAAAACCATTTCAATGTGTAGCCTTCCCCGCTCCACTAGGGATTCTAATATTTTCTACAATGTCTTGAACATGTTGTGGCGGTGCTGGTGTCAATCTAGATACCACCATTGAAACTACAAAATTCACTAACATCGCTATCGTACCAAATCCTTCTGGAGAGGTTCCAAACCACCACTCACTTGCAGGCCGTGGATCCATCACTCCAATCAAACCAGTTTTGTAACGAATCATATAAAATAGCATCAACGAAATTCCCACAACCATACCTGCTATTGCTCCTTCTCGATTCATTCGCTTATCAAAAATTCCTAAAATTATGGCAGGAAAAAATGAGGCGGCAGCTAACCCAAAGGCTAAAGCGACAACGGCGGCGACAAACCCAGGGGGATAAATCCCAAAGATTCCAGCGATGACAACTGCCACGAGGATACTTCCTCTAGCGACCATCAACTCTGATTTTTCTGAAATATTAGGACGCAGTTGCATCTTAATTAAATCCCTAGAAACAGAAGTAGAAATCACCAATAACAAACCTGCTGCTGTAGATAAAGCGGCGGCCAATCCACCTGCTGCCACCAAGGCAATTACCCAGTTAGGAAGATTCGCTATTTCAGGATTGGCAAGTACCATAATATCACGGTCAACGTATAATTCGTTGTTGGTTTTCATACTTGCATTTTCAAGTATGCGTTCTCCATTGGATCCCCTAGCGTTAGTGAAAATTGGCTTTTTACCTTCCAAAGCATTACCTGCTACATACTGAATTTTACCATCATTATTTTTATCAGCCCATGCTATGAGTCCTGTGTTTTCCCAGTTTTTAAACCATTCTGGAATATCAGAATATTTCTTTTCGCTAACGGTCTCGATTAAATTTGTTCTTGCAAAAACTGCTACAGCAGGAGCAGTTGTATAAAGAATAGCAATAAATAATAATGCTAACCCTGCCGATTTTCGTGCATCTCTAACTTTTGCAACAGTAAAAAATCGAACAATTACATGAGGTAATCCAGCTGTCCCAACCATTAACGCGCAGGTAATCGCAAATACATCCCAAGTACTTTTGGAGCCACTCGTATATTCACTAAATCCAAGTTTGGTATGTAAATCATCTAGCGTATCAAGCAGGTAACTTCCATTTTCTAAAGTACCTCCCATTCCGATTTGTGGTACAGGATTACCTGTCATATTGAAGGAAATAAAAATCGCAGGAACCATGAAAGCAAAAATCAAAACACAATATTGTGCTACTTGTGTATAGGTGATTCCTTTCATTCCTCCTAAAAAAGCAAAGAACAAAACCACACACATTCCTATAATTACACCTATGTGTATCTGCACTTGAAGAAATTGAGAAAATACAATTCCGACTCCCCGCATTTGTCCTGCGACATATGTAAAGGAAACTATCAATGCACAAAAAACTGCAACGGTACGTGCCGTATTGGAATAGTACCTATCCCCTATAAAATCAGGTACAGTAAATTTTCCAAACTTCCTCAAATAGGGAGCTAGCAGCAAGGCCAATAAAACATATCCTCCTGTCCATCCCATCAAATATACTCCACCATCATATCCCATGAAGGAAATCAATCCTGCCATTGATATAAAAGAAGCGGCACTCATCCAATCAGCCGCAGTTGCCATTCCGTTAGCTAAAGGAGAAACACCTCCACCTGCTATATAAAACTCCTTGGTTGAACCAGCTCTAGCCCAAATTGCAATTCCAAAGTAAAGCGTAAATGTAATCCCTACTATTATCCAAGTCCAAGTTTGAACACTCATTTTTTTATTTTTTTTTGGTTAAAAATTAGGGAAATTATTCTTCGTCAAAACCGTATTCTTTGTCGAGTTTGTTCATCCATTTCACATACACAAATATCAAAACGACAAAAACATAAATAGAACCTTGTTGGGCAAACCAGAACCCCAATTTGAATCCGCCAAGTCTAAAATTATTAAGCTCATCCACAAAAAGTATCCCACAGCCATAGGACACAACAAACCATATAGAAAGAAGTATAGCGAGATAACGAAGATTTTTACTCCAATACTCTTTTGCTTTTTTACCTGACATAATAGTTGATTTTATAAAAATGAAAAACGCAGTAATCTTGTTTTGTCATTTCGTTTGTTAAAAAAAATAGTGATTCAAAATTAGTTTTGCACGAGTCAAGGTCTGACTTAAAAAGTGTCATGAGGCACAAAGTTATGACCGAAAAATTAGACAAAAAGTTGTGACCGTTTAGAATAATAAATAACTCAAGTTGCGGATAAATTTGACTGATGATTTTGTATCTAAAAAATTGTATTGGGATGATGTGTATTGGGTATTGAGAATGGTTCGTAGTCTCAATACTTAATACCCACAATCTCAAATCAAATTATCCGCAACTTGAGTTAGGGAGTAAAGACTTTCATTACTCTACTCGATAGTTTTTATATGCCGTTCCTCTGGAACTCGAAAACTAAAAATTAGCTAGTTTTCTTTCTACTGATATTTAGTGCCTCTAGCACTTGCAAGATTAGATAAGTACCAGAGGTACGAAATATTGGTAGAGAAAGCATGAAAAAAAGCTGATTTTCAGTTTTCGAGTTCCAGAGGAACGGCATATAAAAACCATCAGGTAGAGTAGACTTTCATTCAAGATTACTTCTTGGTAGTGCTACAAATGTGCACCACTTGATTATCAAGAACTTACTGAAATTAAAAAATTAAAAAGTGCGCATTGGTAGCACTACCCAAAATCTTTATACAACAAATATTTTTTTCGAATTTTTTTAAATGCTTCCAAATCTTTTTGCCAACTTTCTCGAATCTCTTCCTCTCCTTTTCCTTTAATGATTTGCCAACGTAAAGTAGAATTTCCAGCCAATTTATCAAAGAATTTATTTTTTAAAAAGAAGGCATCTTTGTTTTCAAAGTTTTTATAAAAATGAATTAAGTATCTTAAATTCAATCGTCCATGTGTTTGAAATTCCTCCAAATCTAGTTTTGTCAAATCAAAACCATTACAAGTTTTCCCTTCATGTTTTGGGTATCTTGCACCAGGTCGTGGAATAGGTGTAAAATTGTAATCTCCCTTTTTAAAATCAGGATGTCCGTATATTTGAAATTGATTTTGAGTACCTCGCCCCGCACTCACTTCCGTCCCTTCAAAAAAACAAAGTGATGGATATAAATAAATAGAATGAGTATTCGGAAGATTAGGAGATGGCTTGATTGGCAATTCATAAAAAGTGTTGTGATCGTAATTTTTACATTTTACAACAATTAAATTACAAGTTACTTTGTTTTTCAACCAACCTTCCCCATTCACCATTTTTGCATATTCTCCGACCGTCATTCCATGTACAACTGGAATCGGATGCAGCCCTACAAATGATTGATATTCTTTTTTCAAAACAGGCCCATCCACATAGTGCCCATTTGGATTAGGTCGATCCAAAACCATGAAATCAACATTATTTTCAGCACAGGCTTCCATCACATATGACATCGAAGAAATGTAGGTATAAAATCTTGCGCCCACATCTTGAATATCAAAAACGACAATATCAATTCCACTCAAATGTTGAGGAGAAGGTTTTTTATTTTTTCCATACAAAGAAATTAATGGGATTCCAGTCTTGGCATCTTTCCCATCTTTGACATGTTCTCCTGCATCCGCTTGTCCTCTAAAACCATGCTCAGGTGCAAATATTTTTTTAATCGCAACGCCTTCTTTTAACAATACATCTACAAGATGAGTTTCCTCAACGGTGGACGTTTGATTGACCAGAAGTGCAACATTTTTATTTTTTAATTGAGGTAAATACTCCTCCAATTGAGCTGCACCTACTTTTAATTGTAAAGTCGTATTTTCGGTTGAAGTAGTTGCCTCAGTTTGAGTTGTATTTGAAGATTTAGTTGCTTTCTTCTTATCACATTTGGAGGCTGTAAAAAGTAAAAATAAAATTAATAGTGTTGGGATTTTCATTTTTAGATTCATAATGTTATTTTTGACGACAGCAAAAAAACGCAGGGTCAGATTATATTTTTCTTTTGGGAAATGTAATTGACGCTGCGTTTTTTATTTTAGTAACCGCCAATTTCAATTGGCAGGTTGGCATAAATAATTTAAAATCAGATTTTATACAACCAGCCAAATGAATTTGGCGGTTACTTAGAGAATGTATTAATTATATGAAAAAAAAATACGCCATCATTGATATTGAGACCACGGGAGGTCGTGCAATTCGGGAGAAAATCACCGAGATTGCCATTATCGTTCATGATGGTGAAAAGATCATTGACCAATGGGAAACGCTTTTGAATCCTGAAAGGTCGATACCTTATAATATTACACAAATAACGGGAATTAATGATGAAATGGTAGAAGATGCGCCGAAGTTTTATGAGGTGGCTAAAAAAATTGTGGAGATGACGGAAGGGACTATTTTTGTTGCTCATAATGTTCGATTTGATTATGGTTTTATTCGAGAGGAATTTCGAAGATTGGGTTTTACATTTCAACGAAAACAACTTTGTACCATTCGATTGACTCGGAAGGCTTTTCCGAATTTACGTTCCTATGCTTTGGGTAATTTGATAAAACATTTTGGAATTAAAGTGAATGCTCGGCACCGTGCTATGGCTGATGCTGCTGCGACGACTGAAATTTTGGAAATGATTTTTGAAAAAGAAAGAACAGAAGAGCAGGTTTTGGAAATGGTAAATTTAGGGGTCAAAGAATCGAAATTACCTGTAAATATCACCATGGAAAAATTGCATCAACTTCCAGAGGAAACTGGTGTTTATTATTTTCATAATCAAGAAGGTAAAATTATTTACGTAGGAAAAAGTATCAATATCAAAAAACGAGTCGTCGAACATTTTACAGCCAAAACAGATAAAGCCTATAAATTACAACAACAAGTACACGATATTTCATACGAAATTACTGGAAGTGAATTGGTCGCCTTACTCTTCGAATCCAATGAAATTAAACGCTACCTCCCTCCTATCAATAAAGCCCAACGAAGGCGAGTTTTTCCTTATGTAATTTTTGAATATGAAAATCAAAGTGGCTACCGATGTTTGAGTTTTGCAAAAGTAAAAAAGAAAGATCGAGCCAAATTAAATATCCTTCGGGAGCTTCCCAATCTAAATGCAGCTAAGGGGTTGATGCGTCGATTAATTGAACAATTTGAGCTCTGTCAAAAAATGTGTAGTGTGGACAATACGGGTGGAGCTTGTTTTTATTACCAATTGCATAGGTGCAAAGGTGCTTGCGTGGGTGCTGAATTACCAGAGGATTATAATGAAAGAGTTGAACTCGTTTTGGATGCTATAAAAATAGATTTTGAGGAAGATTTTTTCTTAGTCGATAAAGGTAGAAATCATGAAGAACGAGCAATTGTTTTAGTAGAAGATGGGCAATACCGAGGATTCGGTTATGTGAGTTTGGAAGAATTAAATGAAAGTACGGACTCCCTAAAAGATGCGATCAAACCTTTTCGTCAACATCCTGAAACTACAAAAATTATTCATTCTTTCCTCCACAAAGCTGGTTTGCAAATCATTAAAATTGAGAACGGTGAACGGTGAACTGTTAACCAATAACGGTGATTTACAAATTATGTATTCACCATTATTGGTTAACCGTTCAACGTTCACAGTTCACCGTTAAAAAAATCATCTTGATTTTCCTAGGACAAAAGTTCCTTTTTGACTTCCGATAATTATTTCAAAATCACCAGGTTCCGTAATCCATTCATTATCAATTCCTACGAAAGCCAAGTCTTTTGAATGTATGGAAAAAGTAACCGTTTGCATTTCACCTGGGTTCAATTCTATTTTTTCAAAACCTCTCAACTTTTTTAAAGAAGGTGTAATTGAAGCGACTTTATCATTGACATAAAGTTGAACAACTTCCTTTCCTTTTCGACCTCCCGTATTTTTTACATCCACAGAAATTTGGATTGGAGTATCAAAATTCATTTGTGCAGGAAAAGATAAGTTAGAATATTCAAAAGTGGTGTAACTCAATCCATGCCCAAATTCGAATTGAGGTTCAAATGCATTCATACTAAAATCTCGCTTCACTAAATCAGTCCCACGGTGATCGTAAGTCACCATTGTATTAGCGTAACGTGGGTAAGTGTAAGGTAATTTTCCACTTGGATTGGTTTCTCCTAACAATATATTTGCAATCGCTCTACCACCTTCATCTCCTGCCAAACCTGCTTCCAAAATACCATTTGCTAAATGCTCCACTTTGCCATAAACTCTTGGACGACCACCTACTTTTATTAGAATTACAGGTTTTCCACTTTTCGCAGCCACCTCAACTAAATTTAATTGAGCCATAGGCAATTCAAAATTATCAATGTCTCCAGGCTTTTCAGTATAAGGCATTTCACCAAGGCAAACTATTATTGCATCCGCATTTTTTCCAGCCTCCGCAACATCAGAAGAATTAATATCTTTTTCGATGGTTGCTCCTTCGATAAAATTAACATTGCCTTTTCCCAGTTTATCTTGAAGTGCGGTAAGGATCGTTTTTTTATCTTTAGAGTGCCACTTCATATCGTTCCCTTGCCATGTCCGTCCCCAACCTCCATTCAATGCCAAAATAGAATTTGCTGTTGGACCAGTTACCAAAACCTTTGTATTTTTAGAAAATGGAAGTACATTGTTATTATTTTTTAATAAAACAATACTTTCCTCCGCAGCTTGAAGACTTGCGTTGATATGTTCTTGTGAACCAAATTTTGGATATCTTTCTTTTGGATAAAATGGTTTTTCAAAAAGCCCCAATTGTACCTTTAAAGTAAGTACTCTTTCCACCGCTTCATCAATTCGGCTCATTGGAATTTCTCCTTCCTCAATCAATTCTCTTAGCAAAACAGAATACTCCATATCGACTGGAACCATGCTCATATCGATCCCAGCATTGATGGCCATTTTTATAGATTCTTTATAATTTTTTGATACTCGATGACGATCATGTAAGTATTTGATATCCTCCCAATCACTTACTGCAATTCCTTTGAAACCTAATTCATTACGTAACAAGTCAATCAAAATCTCAGGATTACAATGAACTGGAATTCCATTCATCTCACCTGAATTAATCATAATTGTTGCAGCCCCTGCATCAATTGCCGCTTTGAAAGTAGGCAAATAATATTCACGTAATTGACGTTCTGGAATTAAAGCTTGAGTTCTGTCCTTCCCCGTAAATGGCCCGCTATATCCTAAAAAATGTTTCATACAAGCAGCTACCTTTTCAGGGTGACTGATGTCGTTTCCTTGATAACCTTTTATCATTGCATTGCCCAGCGTTTTAGCCAAATAAGGATCTTCACCAAAGGTTTCCCAAAACCTAGCCCAGCGTTGTTCTCTCCCAATATCCAAGACTGGAGAAAAATCCCAAGGGATAGCTGAAGCTCTAGTTTCGTATGCGGTTATCTCTCCAGTAATTTCTGCCAGAGAAGGATTCCAAGTTGCAGCTAAATTAATTTGTTGTGGAAAAAGTGTTGCATCAATGGTATAATTAGTTCCATGAATTGCATCAATCCCATACAAAACTGGAATGCCCGTAGGTTTTTCCTTAGTCGCAATTTCTTGAATTCGAGAAATGATTTTATACCAATGATCTTGAGTATAAGCATGATTAGCATTTAAAATATTGCCTACTCTATAATCCAATAAAATCGATTTTAATTTTTCCTCATCCAATTGATGCGGCTCAGTAAGATTATAAGGTTTCCCCATAGAGACCATATCAATCGACAGTTGAGTCATCTCGCCTACTTTGTCTACAACAGACATTTTAGCCATGATCTCTTTTACCTTTTTGGCAATAACATCATCATTATTCCGATTGGTTATTTCTGTATTTTTTACTTGAACTAATTGACGATCGGTAGGCTTGCAACTAAAAAAAGAAATTCCAATGAAAGAGATCATTAGAATCATTGTTGTATAAATTTTTCTCATCTTGATAAAATTGTTTTTTGTTTGTGTAATCATTTCAATGGATTACTTTATTTTTTTAAATCCATTTCGCTATTTGTAATTGTATTGTTTTTATGTAATTATTTTGTCTCGTTGAAGTTCGTTTTTAATATAAAAAAATTCACAAGGCGATTCTTAATCACCTTGTGAATTTTATTTATCTATTGAAAAATTCGAATATAATCCACAAACATTCTTTGTGGAAAAACAGTAGTCGCATCAGGACTTCCTGGCCAATTTCCACCTACTGCTACATTTAAAATAAAAAAGAAATTATTGTTAAATGGATAATTACTACCCACATTACTTTTTGTCACCGAGTAATATTGAATATCGTCCATCAACCATTTTATTTGATCTTCTTCCCAAACCACACTAAAGACATGAAATTCTTCAATGAATTTTTCATTACCTAAGGAATAACTTCCACCTAGCGGAGAATTATTATTATTAAAGTGACTAGTTCCATGAATTTTATTTGGCTCATGTCCTACCAACTCCATAATGTCAATCTCTCCACATTGAGGCCAACTTACATCCCAAATATTTGCTCCTAACATCCAAATTGCTGGCCACAAGCCTTGCCCCTCAGGAAGTTTCGCACGTACATCAACTCGACCATAAACAAATTCTTGTTTATTTGCAGTTATCATTCTAGCCGAAGTATAGTTGCTTCCACTAAAACTTTCTTCTCTAGCCTCAATGACTAATTTGCCATCAGAGATAAAAGAATTTTCAGCTCGATCGGTGTAATATTCCAATTCATTATTTCCCCAGCCCCAGTCACCTGTACCTATTTCATGTGTCCAATTATTAGGATCAATCGTAGGCCCATCAAATTCATCTCTCCAAACTAAAGTCATTCCAGCGTATGCCTCAGGAGTGATATAACCATCATTACTTCCTGCAAGATAAGTATCTTCATTTCGGATAATTCCTGTCCCTTTACTTTTTTCAAGGGTAGCATTAGTTGGGTTGGATAAAATAACTTCAAAATCCTCATCTCCTTCCTTTAATGTATCCGTTACAATTTCAATAGAGATGATTTCTTCTTTTGTTCCATCAAAAGAAACTGTTCCACTTTGAGCCACATAATCTTCTCCTGCAACTGCTGCCAAATCGTTTGTTGTAAAATCCACTCTTACTGTTTCAGAAGTAGTCTCATTGAGTCGTACTTTGAAATCAAATGTCGTCGCATCATTCCCCTCAAATTTTGTAATATCCGTTATCGTAATTTTGATAGGAGTTGTTCCGCCTCCACCATTACCATTTCCGCCATTTGGATCATCGTCTTTTCCGCAAGAGATAATTAGTAACATGCTGATCAATATTCCAAACGTATAAATTATATTATTTTTCATAAACTTACTTTTTAAGTACGATTGATTTTAAATAGGTTATTTGACTTAGAGCGTTAATTCTTCTATTTCAAAGTTATTGAAAATTTATGGTTCTAAATGTCTTTTAGTAGTTCTTTGTAACCGCCAAATTTATTTGACAGGTTGGTTCGTTTAAATAGTAATCAATAATTTCTACAACCAGCCCAATGAATTTGGCGGTTACATTTAAAATTAATTTTGTGAAATTAATGCTTGACTTCCCATATGTTCCTTATCATAAACTCTAACATAATCTACTTCCATTTTTACGGGAAAAATCGAATCATCAACTCCATATTTTCCTCCCCAACTTCCACCCACAGCAATATTAAGAATTAAATAAAAACTCTTATCAAATGGATATTCTTTAAAGGTTGCTTTTTCATTCTTAAAAGTAAAATATTTTTCCTGATCTATGAAAAAATCAATCTTTTCATTTGTCCACTCGATAGCATAAATATGAAAAGCATCTTCTGAATCTGGAATATATCGTTGATCGCCAATATGAGTTCCTTTCAGGTGGTTATAGGCTTCTGTATGGACAGTTCCATAGATTGAATCTGGACTGTAACCAACATGTTCCATAATATCAATCTCTCCACTTGCTGGCCATCCGCCATATTCCCAATCCGTAGGTAGCATCCAAATTGCTGGCCATGTTCCTCGTCCTTTTGGCAATTTAGCACGCACCTCGATTCTTCCATATTTCCAATCTCCATTATTCCGACTAACTAAACGGCTGGAAGTAAAAGGCTTCTTTTCAAAATCTTCTTTATGTGCTTCGATAATTAAATGGCCGTTTTCGACTCTTACATTTTTTAGCCTATCTGTATAATATTCCAGTTCGTTATTTCCCCAACCACAAACCTTAGGACAACCATCTCCCAAATCATAACTCCATTTAGTAGAATCAGGAGCACCTGTATAATTAAATTCGTCTGACCAAATAGGTTCATTACTTTTTTCAATTTTTAAATCTTTACACTTTTGTAAAGACAATGTTATAAAGCATAACGAACTAACGAATAATGCCAGATTTATATATTTTTTCATAGAAAAAATTAGTGCGACTTTTAATAAAGTTCTTCCAGAGCGTATAATCATCTGAATTAAAATCTAGTGAAAATAAGCACCGGAAGAACTTGTATTCAAAGAACAATTGCAATTAGTTATATGATGTGTGTTAGTTACCGTTTAGTATTTTTCTAATTTGAAAAACCTTTGGTTCTTTATTGTGCTACATACTTAAATCTCCAAAGTCCAGGACCAAAGTTTACTTCAAGTGTCATAAATTTCCCATTTGCATCCGTTCCCATTTCAATGACGTCATAAGTAATTTGAGTAGCAGTAGGTGTTGTAAGTTCACCATCATTAGTTGCTTTTGGTAGTCCCATAAATGCTCCTAAACCTACCACAGTTAATTGTGGAATAGGATCATCACTCACCAAAAAAGTATGAGTTCCTGGTCCCCAAACGGCTGGATCGCCAGTCAATTGGTCATCCGTTACACATTCAAAATTATGTCCCATATAATCCTCTGCCCAAAGGTCACCTTTAGTATCATAAACCATTACACCATCTGATTTGAAAATCCACTCATCATCAAAAGCACAAAATCGAACATTCACATCATCTGCAGGATTAGACCACCAAGTTGTAGCATCATCTGGGCCTACCCAGTATGCACCTGCTTCTGGAGCTAATGTCCAACCAAGTTCATTACAATCTGAAAGGAACTCCATCAATCCACCTGACGGACATGGTGCTACGTCATCCTCTAAAACTTGAACCATTTTTGAAGCAGTACCAAAACCACCATTATTAAATGCTCGAAGGGTAATTTCATAATCTCCTTTAGATGGATAATAAGCCTCTACTGTTTCACCACTAACGGAAGTACCATTTCCCAAATCCCAATTATAAAGGAATGTTCCCGTTGTATTATTAGTTAAAATGTACGTATTGGTTTCTCCAGCCTTTTCTTCGATAGTAAAATCTACGTTAGTAGGCACCGCACTTAACTCTATTGCATCCTCTTGAGATGGCTTACAACTACTAAAAGCTAACAATACACTTACAAAAATTAAAACGATATTTTTCATGATATATTTTTTAAAATTAATTTGACATCCTCTATTCACAAGGTGACTTAAAGTCACCTTATGAATTAAGTTGATAAAGAGATTAATACCCAGGATTCTGAGTTAATTGTCCATTTGCTAAATCCAATTCGATTAACGGAAGCGGTAATAATTCATGCTTACCAGGTACAAATCCGTCTAAAACTTCTACTGCTTTTCCAGTACGTACCAAATCAAAAAAGCGATGTCCTTCAGTCGCTAACTCCATTCTTCTTTCTTTGTGAACTGCATCTAACAATATATTTCCACTTACAGAAGAAGGAATACTTGCTAATCCAACTCTCTGTCTTACAGTATTTACATATCCTCTTGCTGTATTGTTATCTCCTCCTCCCCTAATTAATGCCTCAGCAGCCATCAAGTAAACATCTGCTAATCGAATGACCCGTTCATTCGTGCCCCAAGCTAATGCAGTCACCCCATCTGTTGCAAGTTCCGCTTCAAGTGGAGCGTATTTTTTAATAAAGTAATCTGTATTTTGAAAACCTACGGTGTAAGATGCCCCTTGCGCTTTCAATACATTTCCATCAATAATCGTATGTTGATATCGTGGATCATTTGCCATAAAATCAGCTAAATCAGTAGTCACAGGACAAAAGCTCCAACCTGATGCATAATCAGGCCCAACATAATCTCTCATTCCAAAAAACTGAACATTGAAATTGCCTTCGGTAGGATTTTGTAATGGACCAGATGCAAAACAACATCCCCAGTCGCCCGGCTTGTTACTTGCAAATGGAATTTCAAAAACTGACTCTGCACCAAACTCTCCTGATTTTGTAAAAATATCTTCGAAATTAGGTTCCAAAGCATAGAAACCTGAATTGATAACATCTTCAAAATGTCCAGCAGCTTCCATCATTCTACCATCATTATTTTGAAATAGAATCACTTTTCCTAGTAGTGCTGAAATCGCACCTTGAGTAATTCTTCCCAATTCAGATGGAGGAACTGACTCAGGCATTAACGATTCGTTTTTAGCTGCATTCAAATCTGATTCTATTTGAGCATACACTTCACTTACACTCGATTGTGTTACTTCTTTAACCGCATCAGGACTAAGTACTTCTGTAATAATTGGCACTCTTCCAAAAAACTTCACTAAGTCAAAATAAAAGTATCCTCTTAAAAATTTAGCCTCAGCAGCAAGTCGTGCTTTAAAAGAACTTCCCACCTCTGCTGGTGCTTCTTCTAATTTTTCTAACAATAGATTTGCACGGTAAATTCCTGCATAATATTTTCTCCATAATCCTTCTTGTGGCCCCAAAGTTGGAGTCAAATCAAATCCATCATAAGCCACCCATGCAGGTTGATCAGAGGCATCACTTCCACCTGCGAAAGTATCGTCTGAAGCTGCATTTAATAAACCTACCTTCATCGTCCATCCTGAAGTACTACCCCATTGTAATACATCATAAACGGCTACCAAACCTTGAAATAATTCATCTTCTGTTTGGTAAAAATTTGATTCCAATGCTGTACCTCTAGGTTGTAATTCTAAAAAATCTTTTTTACAAGAGGTAGTTGCCAAAATCAGGAAAGCAAATACTGCTATTATTTTATATGCTATATAATTTTTCATTTCTATAAATTTTAAAAAACTAAAAAATTGTCTTTTGATTTTAAATCTATTCACAAGAGGAGTTACAGTCCTGTCGTGAATTTTTTAATTTAGAATCCAACATTTAATCCGAACATTATTGTTCTTGCTTGAGGATAAATTCCTCTATCCACTCCACTTCCTCCAATCTCTGGATCAAATCCTTGGTACTTCGTCCATGTAAATAAATTACTTCCAGATACATAAACTCTTACTTTTTGTGCGCCTACTTTATCCAATACCTCAGTTGGTAGATTATATCCTAACTGCAAAGTTTTAATTCTAAAAAATCCTCCATTTTGCAGAAAGAAATCAGAACTACGAGAATAGTTTCTGTTAGGATCAGTAAGTGTCATTCTTGGAAATTCGTTTGACGTTCCTTCACCTGTCCATCTTTCTAATGCTTTAGCATTAAAGTTAGATTTAGGTAAATCAAATCTACGAGTCGCATTATAAATATCATTTCCATAAATACCTTGTCCAAATAAGAATAAATCAAAGTTTTTATAAGAAGCATTAAATGTAAATCCAAAAGTCCAAGGTGCAATTGCATTTCCAATTTGAGTACGATCCTCATCATCCAAAATTCCATCACCATTGAAGTCAATAAATTTAATATCTCCAGGTTGTGCTTCAGGTTGTAATAAGGCACCGTCTTCACCTACGTGATTATTGATTTCATTTTGGTTTTGAAATAAACCATCCGTTTTATATCCAAAAAGGTAGTTGAAAGGTAAGCCAACAGAGGTTCGAGTAATTTCTAATCCTTGTGGACCAAATCTTTCTCCTGGAATAAAATCTGCGTCATCGTTAATGAATACTACTTCATTTTGAGTATAAGAAGTGTTACCAGATATTTCAAATCTGAAATCGCCTCTTGACTTTTTGTAACCAATTTCTAATTCAACTCCTGTATTTTCCATTTCACCTACATTTCCGTCTCCTGCTTCATTTCCTACAAAACTTGGTAAAAAGAGTCTTCCTAAAATTCCATCAGTCACTTTTTTATAAACATCAAAAGTTAGATTAATGTTTTTGAAAACTACTGCATCGAATCCTACATTAGTTTGAATTGTTCTTTCCCATTTCAAATCAGGATTAGGCAATTGATTAGGACTTGCACCATTCGTTAGGTTTTCATTAAAACCAAAAGTGTATGTTCGTCCTTCACCTATCGTTGATAGGAATCTAAAATCACCAATATTATTATTTCCATTGATCCCATAAGAACCTCTAATTTTCAAGAAATTCAAATTAGAATTATTGGATAAAAAATCTTCTTCTGTAACGACCCAACCTAAAGAAACAGATGGGAATGCTCCAAATTTATTATTAGAACCAAATCGAGAAGAACCATCCAATCGGTAAACAAATTGAAATAAATATTTCTCTTGGTAATTGTAGATCAATCGTCCAAAGTAAGAAATCAATCTATCTTCATATTCGAATCCACCAAATCGTTGAGTTTCAGGATCATTGAAAAAAGAAAAAGAAGCTTCTTCCAAACTTGTAGCTGGAATATCTTGAATAGTTCCACTCAACCCATTTCCACTATTTTTCTCTGCGGACATACCAACAATACCTGAAAATCTGTGTTTGCCAAAAGTCTTCTCATAAGAGAAATTATTGGTAAAAATCCATTTCAAACCTTGATTTTTACCTCGGTTATATGAATTGATATCATTTCGATTAGCTGCATTCAAATAGAAAACAGGACTAAAACCTGCTCCACCCCAAAAAGCCAAATCGCTTCCGATACTAGTTCTAAATTTTAAGCCATCAATCAATTTGACCTCACCATAAAGGCTAGATACAATTTTATCACTATGACCAAATCCTTGTTGTACTTCCAAAGCAGCAAGTGGATTTAAAACCTCAGAAGTTACCAAATCAGAAATTCCAAATAACCCATTCTCATCTCCGACTACTGCAAAGTTTTGATAGACACTTGAATTCAAAACATCTTCACGTGTTTCATAAATCGGAGTAAGTGGATCTAAGTTAATTGCTCTACTTAAAGGAGAACCAAATTCAGAGTTAGTAGAAACTCCAACAGATTTCACATAAGAATATGCAATTGTATTTCCTACACTTATACGATCACTTATTTTATGATCTGAATTAAATCTTGCTGTAAATCTTTGATATTTTGAATCTTCTTCTGATACAATTCCATCTTGATCGAAGTAAGAAAAAGAAGCATAATAAGTTGATCTTTCAGAACCAGCACTTAATGAAATCTCATGATTTTGAATCGGAGCATTTTTATTAAATACCGCTTCTTGCCAATCTGTTCCTTCTCCCAAAACTTGCGGATCTTCAAAAAGAACATTTCCACCATCAGCAACAGAAGCTTCATTGAGAAGTGTAGCATATTCTGAAGCATTTAAAACTCTCAATTTTCTCCAAGAATTTTGAATACCATAATAGCTGCTATAATTCACCCGCATTTGTCCTGCTTTTCCTTTTTTAGTAGTTACTAAAATTACACCTGCTGAAGCACGCGAACCATAAATACCTGCCGAAGCATCTTTTAAAACTTCAATAGATTCGATGTCACTTTGTGAAAGGTAATCAATACCTCCTCCAATCGGTACACCATCTACAACATAAAGAGGACCAACATCACTTATTGAAGTTGTTCCTCTGATTCGTACTTTGGCACTTGCTCCTGGCTGTCCTGAGTCAGAAACTACAAGTACACCTGAAGTACGTCCTTGAAGAGAAGACTCCAAACGAGCCGTTCCCGCTTTTTCAAGGTCTTCAGCTTTTACTTTAGAAATCGCACCTGTTACGACTTTTTTCTTTTGAGTTCCGTATCCAATCACTACAACTTCATCCATCACCAATCCTGATTCCATAAGAACATCAATTTCTGTTCTTCCATCGACTGCAATTTCACTTGTTCGAAAACCAGTATAACTGATTAACAAAACTGAATTTTCACTAGGTACTGTAATTTTATAAATTCCATCAATATCAGTAGTGGTACCAATTGATTCATCTCCTTGAAGAATAACTGTAGCACCAATCAACCCATCAGGTTCATCGGCCGCAGTAACTTTACCAGTTACCGTAATTTGCGCTGATACTTGGATTCCCATGAATAGGGAAAGGAGTAGCATTAAAAGTTGATTTTTTTTCATTTCAAATTATAAGTTTATTGAATTCAATACTGAGAATTTGTTTCTATTGTGAAACGCACTAAAAAGGAGTACGTGGCTTGCTTTGAATAAAAAAAATAGTTTTATAAAAATTCTCAGTACTAAAAATGAGTTTACACAAATCTAATTTGGAATTTTTGATTTTTTGGTATAAAAGCACCTCACTAATACACTCATGCTTTAAATTCATTATATTTTTCCTAAAAAATACCTACTCACCGACCTTTTATTTTTTCTATTTTACTACTCATTGGGTGTACTTTTATTATATTTACACCTCACAGCACAAACAATTTAATGAGAAAAGAAATCCTTCTAGGACTACTTCTACTTTTATCTTCTTCTATCCTATTGGCTCAAGACTATAATCTTGGAGTGCCTATTATTCAAGCATTTCCCAAAGAAATTACGGAGGCTGGATCTCAAAACTCCGATATTGTTCAAGACAAATTTGGCGTAATGTACTTTGCTAATAATAGTGGTATGCTTCAATTTGATGGTACGACATGGACAGTTTTCCCACTACCCAATTTTACTATTGTACGTTCTTTGGGAATTACGGATAATGGAATTATATATGCTGGAGGTCAAAATGAGTTTGGAAGGTATATTCCTAATGAAAAAGGAATTTGGGAATTTGAATCCCTAAAACATTTGATTCCCAAACTACATCAAAACTTTGAAGATGTATGGGAAATTGAAGTTCAAAATGAAGAAATATTTTTTAGGGCATCCAATAAATTATACCACTTTCATGAAAATCATTTTAATGTTTATACCAAAGGTGATATCGTAAATATAGGGCAAGTCAATGGAAAAATTTATGCTCAAGATATTTTTACGGGGATCTATTTTTTGGAAAATAATAAATTTAAACTGATTGAAGGAAGTGAGTTTTTTCAATTCAAAGGGGTGGAAGGAATCGTACCTTTTAAGCAGGGATATTTAATTGCCTGCCAAGAAGCTGGATTTTTTACTTTAGAAAAAGGCAAAATAGTACCCTGGAAAACTTACGTTGATGATTTTATTAAAGAAAATAGGATTCATGATATCGTTCCTATTTTAGGGAATCGCTTAGCCATAGCAACTGCATATGGAGGGATTATAATTTTAGATGAGGAAGGAAAAAGTATCAGTCATATCCATAAGGGAAATGGGTTATTGAATAATAATTTTTTGAGCCTTTGTTGTGACAAAAATAACAACCTTTGGATTGGTCTTTCAAATGGAATTAACTACATCCAAATCAATTCTCCATTTACCAGAATTTATCCCGATAAGGATAAAGATGCAGTTGGTTTTGACATAAAAATATTTAAGGATAAAATTTATTTTGCCACCAATAAAGGATTATATCAAAGAGATTGGAAACCCTATTACAGCCCTGATGCCACTAATGATTTTGACCTTATAGAAAATACAAAAGGACAGGTGTGGGGAATTGATATCATTGATGATGACTTGCTCATTGGTCATAACAATGGTGCTTATATTATCGAAAATGATAAAGCCAAACGTTTTTTTAAAACAACTGGAATGTGGACTTTCGACGAATTAGAAGGATATGATGATAAGGTAATCGCAGGAAGTTATAACAATATTGTTTTATTTGATAAAGTAGAAAACCAATGGAAAACTAAGCCTTTGTTTACAAATTTGGGCGAGTCTTGCCGTTTTATGGAGCAAGATATGAAAGGCAATATTTGGATGTCTCACCCCTACCGAGGTATTTATAAAATTACTCCAAACGAATCATTAGGCTTTGCAGAAGTAAAAAAATATGGCCCGCAAGATGGTCTACCCTCTGCCAATTTAAATCATTTATTTCGAATAAAAGATGATATTATTTTCTGTGGAGAAAGAGGTGTTTTTAATTTTAATTATGAGTCAGAACGGTTTGAACCCTATGATGCTTTTAATAGTGTTTTTGGAAAAAATACAAAAGTAAGAAGGCTGCAAGAAACACCCAATGGCGACATCTGGTTTATCACAAATACGGAATTGGGTATTTTAAAAATATCAGATAAAGGTTTAGAAAAGAAAATTAAAAAAATCGTTTTTCCTTTTTTAAATAAACAATTAAATGGAGGTTTTGAAACCATTTATCCATTCACGA
Organism: uncultured Saprospiraceae bacterium; assembly: GCA_937918905.1. GTDB lineage: Bacteria > Bacteroidota > Bacteroidia > Chitinophagales > Saprospiraceae > CAJQQY01. Next base: position 9,522 of record CAKZSH010000367.1, on the reverse strand, counting down.
ATGATAATGTTTTTATTACCAATGATAGAGGATTTATTCATTATCATCCTACGAGTTCCATCCAAGCCGATACCTCTTTTCAAGTAGTGTTCAATAATATTTCTATCACTTCAAAAGGGGATTCCTTAATTTCTAATGGTTTTTATTTTGAAGAAAACCAAGTGCTTTCACAGCAACCTGAAACTCAAATAAAATCATTTACACATGATTTAAATAATTGGTTTTTTAGTTTTTCTGGGACTGATTTTGCAAGTGGCAAAGCAACTCAATATCGATACTATTTAGAAGGTTTTGAAAGCGATTGGGCAGATTGGAATTTTAATAATTTTAAAGAATATACTAACCTTTCTCCAGGAGAATATACCTTCCATTTACAAGCAAAAAGTAATAGCCAAATTCTAAGTAACGAAATCACTTATTCCTTTGCGATTTCCCCTCCGTGGTACCAATCTAAATTAGCTTATCTATTATATTTATTGTTAGGAGTTTGGCTTTTGGGGTATGTTATCCGTTTTTATCAAAAGAAATATTCAGGATTAAAAGAAGATCATATTCAAGTTATAAAAGAATCAGAAGCTGCGATTGGTAAATTAAAAGAGGAAAAAGAAGAATCGGAACTAGCTTTCAAGCAAAGAGAATTAACTTCCGCCACTTTAAATTTGGTAAAGAAAAATGAGACGCTGGTTAATATCAAAACCCGCCTTGGTGAAATCAAGAAAAATGTAAAAGATCCTGATTCAAATAAAGCCATACAAAAGTTGATTCAAAAACTCCAAGCTGAAGAAATTCAGGATGAAAATTGGGAACAAATGATGTTGCATTTTAACCAAGTGCATAGTGGCTATTTTGAAAAATTAAAAGAAACATATCCTGAATTGACCCCAAAGGATTTGAAAATGTGTGCCTACCTCAGAATGAATTTGACAACAAAAGAAATGACCTCCTTACTCAATGTAACTACACGTGGAGTGGAAGCGAGTCGATATCGACTAAGAAAGAAATTTTCTTTGCGAAAAGAACAGAATTTAACTGAATTCTTAATGCAGTTTAAATAATTTAACTCAAGTTGCGGATAAATTTGATTGATATCCGCAACTTGAATTAATTTACTTTAACACTCATCGTCTAAACTTTTCATTCAATTTGACCTTATATTTACAATATGTAATGTAATAGTCATCTATAAACTAGTGTGAGTAGTAGAATCGTAGCTATTTTTTAAAAATATGGCTAATTACTTCCTAATTTTCCAGAAGGAAAAACACTAGTTTTTTTCTATGTTTACGGAATTTTATTTTGTCAAAAAATCACAAAACTTATGTTTAAAAAATTTACTAAAACACTTTTTCTTACAGCTTGTGTATTGTTAAGTCAATCGGCTTACAGCCAAACTGTACCACTTGATTTCGAAAATCCATACACCTCACCAATGAATATTTTTGGATTTGGAGGAACGACTGGAGAAGTCATTGCAAATCCTGATATGTCAGGAGATAATACTAGTGCTAATGTTCTTAAAATGAATAAAGAGGACGGCGCACAAACTTGGGCAGGAGTAGCATTGCCTATTGCTACAAAAATTGATTTTTCTGGAGGAAATGAAATTACTATGAAAGTATGGGCACCTGCTGCTGGTACTGTTTTCCAAATTAAAATAGAGGATACTAACTCTCCACCTGATGGAAATGGAAATCCTTCTGTTTTTGCTGAAGTAACTGCAGCTACTGTTGGAGCAAATGCTTGGGAAACATTGACTTTCGATATGTCAACACATCCTGATTTTGCTGCTACTATCAGTTATGACCAAATTGTTGTCTTTGCTGATTTTGGAAATATGGGAACAGCGGGTGGAACTGATTATTATGTGGATGATATTATGAATCCTACTTCAGGACCATTAGCTCCTTACCTTCCTGTTTCATTTGAATCACCATCTATTACTTACGATGCATTCGGTTTTGGAAATTTAGTAGCTGAAGTAATTGCTAATCCAGATGCTTCTGGAGATAACACAACTGCTACAGTTCTTCACTTAAATAAACCAACTAATGCAGAAACTTGGGCTGGTGTAGCAATGCCTTTAGCACAAGGAATTGATTTTTCAGGAACTAGTATTATTTCTATGAAAGTATGGTCTCCTGCTGCAGGAGTTCCTTTCCGATTTAAAATTGAAGACTTAAGTTCTATTCCTATGGGTGGAGGTAATCCAACTGTATTTGCTGAAATCATTATGAATACGACTGTAGCTAATACTTGGGAAACGCTTACATTTGATATGGCTGGCGATGCAACATTCGATGCTACTGTCAATTATAACCAAATAGTTATTTTTCCAAACGTAGATTTAGCTGGAACAGGCGCAAGTTATTACATAGATGATATCCAAACTGCTATGCCTGTTATGCCTACTGGCCCTGTACTTCCTTTGGAATTTGAAGATGCAACTTTAGCTTATGAACCTATGGGCTTTGGAGGAGTTGATAGTGTTGAAATTATTGCTAACCCTGATGCTTCTGGTGAAAACACAAGTGCAACAGTTTGGCATTTATTTAAATCTGCTGGTGCTGAAACTTGGGGTGGTTCATTTATTACTTTAAGTTCTCCTATTAATTTCTCTGGTAGTTCAGTTTTGTCTATGAAAGTATGGGCTCCAAATGCTGGAACAGCTTTCAACTTAAAAGTAGAAGATTCTAATGATGGGTCAATAGCAGCTGAGGTGATAAGAACAACGACAGTTGGAGGTGCATGGGAAACTTTGACTTTTGATATGGCAGAATGGGCCGATTTTAATGCTTCAAATAATTATGATAGAGTTGTTGTTTTTCCAAACTTCGATGTAGCAGGAACAGGAACAAGTTACTATGTAGATGACATTCAAGGCTCTGCACCAGCTGTAACACTTCCAAGTATTCCTATTGATTTTGAATCAAGTACACTTACTTACACATTATTCCCATTCGGAAATAATACTGCTCAAAGAATAGCCAACCCAGATGCTTCTGGTGATAATACTAGTGCTAATGTTTTAGAAATTTTCAAACCTGAAAATGCTGAAACTTGGGCTGGTGTTGCAATGCCATTACAAAATATTGTTGACCTAAGTGCAGGTGGAGTTTTCTCTATGAAAGTATGGTCTCCAGATGCTGGAGTTCCTTTTATGCTAAAAATGGAAGACACCACTTCTCCTCCAGATGCAAACGGAAATCCATCGATCATATCTGAGGTATTTGCAAGTACAACAGTTGCTAATGCTTGGGAAACTTTAGTTTTTGATATGACAACATTTGCAGGTTACGATGCGAGTCATCAATATAATCAAATTGTAATTTTTGCAAATATGAATAACCCTGGAAATCCAGGAGGAACTACTTATTATGTAGATGATATTCAAGCAAATAGTGTCGTAAATCCTATTACATTACCTACGCTACCTGTTGATTTTGAGCAAGGAGGAGCAGGTATCACTTACCAAACATTTGGGTTTGGAAACCTTGAGGCAATGATGATTGCAAATCCAGATGCTTCTGGTATGAATACAAGTGCAAATGTACTTCAGTTAACCAAAACAATGGGTGCTGAAACTTGGGCAGGTGTTGCAATTCCTTTGGAAACTGCAATTGACCTAGGTACAGCTACTGGAAGTAATTTTTCAGTTGATGTATGGTCTCCACGAGCAGGTGTTCCTTTCCTATTAAAATTTGAAGATTTGGATGACCCAGGTACCATCTTTGTAGAATTGGCACAAAGCACAACTACTTCAAATGCTTGGGAAACTTTAGTTTTTGATATGTCAACTGGCACAGGTTGGGATGCAAATGCTGCTTACGACCAAGTTGTAGTTTTCCCAGATTTCGGAACTGCTGGAATGGCTGAAAACTTCTATATTGATAATATCAATAATGCTGGCCCTACAAGTATTTCTAAAGTTGATTTGGAAAAAGTAAAAGTTAATGCTTTTCCGAATCCAGTTGATGAAGTATTGAATCTGCAAATTTCAATTCCTGTTTCAGGTCAATTAACTGTAGATGTAATTGATGTGTTAGGAAGAAATGTTAACCAGTTAAATTTAGGAAACTTAACTGCTGGAAATTATACAGATGAATTAAATGTTAGTACTTTAAATACAGGAACTTACTTTATGATTACTCGATTAGATGGAACAATTATTTCTACAAATAATATTTTTGTAAAATAATTATTATCTAATTTTTCCTATCAAAAAAGGTGTTCTACTTAATTGTAGAACACCTTTTTTGTTGGAAGCTTTAATCAAAATATCAATAATTAACGGCTGTAAAAAAAAGAAGTCTGGGATTATTTCAATTAAACCCCTTGAAATATTTTACTTTTGGGTTTTAAAATGACTCTACTTAATTTATTGAGTACTCTATAACCACCAAATTCATTTGGCTGGCTGTTCAAATTATTGTTTATTAATCGTTTTCACAACCTGCCAAATGAATTTGGCGGTTACAAAAAAAAGTAATTCAAAATTATTAGCAAAGATTCAAATACCCAATGCGAAAATTATTTTCCTTCATATTATTGATTGTCACTTTTTCATTATCCGCTCAAAATGGAGCAACAAATGCTACTGGCGCACGAAGCAATGGAGTCGCCAATGCATCGGTAAGTTTTAAAGGAATTAATGGAATTTTTAACAACCAAGCAGGTTTGGCTGATTTAAAAGAAATGGGTTTTCTCCTTGCTGCCGAACAACGATTTTTAATTGCAGACCTTAATAATTTTGGCGGCGGTTTTGCTTTGCCTACCAACTCTGGAACTTTTGGTTTAAGTATAAATTATTTTGGATTTGAAAGTTATAATGAATCAAAAATAGGATTAAGCTATGCTAGGAAATTGATGGAAAAATTATCGCTTGGTATCCAATTCGATTTACTGAGTACTCAAATTGCAGAAAATGGAAGTAAGACTTTCCTAACTTTTGAAGCAGGACTTCAATCTGAATTAATAGATAACTTATTGATTGGAGTTCATATTTACAATCCAATTCAATTAGAAATAATTGAAGATGAATTTTTACCAAGTATCGTACGAGCAGGGGCCACTTATACTGCTTCAAAAAAATTGATGCTACATGTAGAGCTTGAAAAAGATTTTGATTTTCCTTTTATTTTTAAAAGTGGTGTCGAGTATGCTCTGATAGATGATTTTTGGATTCGAGTTGGCGTACAAACCAATCCAACCGCTTTGAGTTTTGGATTAGGATATTATATGAAAAATGGTTTTAGATTTGATTTAGCCTCCAATTACCATCAGGATTTGGGATTCTCTCCTAGCATTGGAGTAGGTTATAATTTTGCCTCAAAGAAGAAGTAAAACGGTGAACGTTAAACGTTCGTGAGAAAATAAAAACAATTATATTATCAAAAGTATTCGTCAAAAACGTTCACAGTTCAACGTTAAAAGTTAATGAAACATCTTCCCTTTCGCATTTTCACTTTAGCCATTTTCATCATTCTCATTGTTCCAATATTGGTTCAAGATGGAATGTTTATGGATGGTGTTTTATATGCTGCAGTTGCTAAAAATCAAGCCAATGGATTTGGAAGTTTTTGGTTTCCCATGTTTGCCGATACATGGAACAAACATGGTGTCCATACTTTTCACGAGCATCCTCCCCTAGCCTTGGGTATCCAAGCTTTATTTTTTAAAATTTTTGGAAATGGAATTTGGGTGGAAAGATTTTATACTTTTTTGATGGCAATTGGTACAGCTTGGTTGATTCATTTAAATTGGAAAATCATTGTTAGAAAAAGCCCTCAACTCATTTCTTTTTCATGGCTACCTATTTTACTTTGGATTATTATTCCAGTTGCTTTTTGGAGTTTTCAAAATAATATGTTGGAAAATACAATGGGATTTTTTGTATTGGGTTCCACTTATTTTTGTTTTAAATTTTACTTCGAAAAACAAAATTATCAATTCCTCGTCTGGAGTAGTATTTTTATTTTCTTAGCTACTTTTTGCAAAGGTGTCCCAGCATTATTTCCAATTGCGATTCCTTTCCTTTATTGGATTTCTCATCGAAAAATAAAATTTGTAAATGTAATACAACATACGGTATTGTTGACTTCTGTACTATTTTTCATCTACGTTCTTTTATTGTTTTATGAACCCGCAAGAGAAAGTTTAATCTTTTATTTTGAAAATAGATTGATGGGTCGAATTGATTCTGACCCGACGGTCAAAAGTAGATTTTATATTTTAGGGAGATTGATTCAAGAGTTGCTTCCTCCCTTAATTTTGGCTGTACTAATTTTTCTTTTTGCTAAAATAAAATCAAAATATTTTGAGCCAAACAGGGAGCATCAAAAAAATGCAATCTTATTGTTATTGATTGGTTTTTCAGGTACACTTCCTTTGATGTTAACTATGGTACAAAAAGGATTTTACATGGTACATGCACTACCCTATTTTGGATTAGGACTAGCTTTAATTATCGCACCACTTCTGACAGGTTTCCTTAATAAAACCAATACAAAATCGAATTCATTAAAATTTTTTCATTATTTTTCAATAGCACTTTTAAGTGGAGGCATCTTGTTTTCTATTTTTCAAATAAAAAAAACCAAACGTGATAACGACATGTTACACGATGTTTATTTATTGAAAAGTGTTTTACCAAAAAATACATTTGTTTCAGTTGATAAATCCATTGCACTCGATTGGAATCTCAAAGTATATCTGATGAGAAATAGTGAAATTTCTGTAAATAATAAATTGGAAGAAGATTATTTTTTAATAGAAAAGAAAAAAGAAAATTTCACTTTGAATGGTTTTCAAAAAAAGGAAGTAGGACTTTTAAGATATGATTTATTTATAAAAACCCCTTTTGAATAACGAATATCGAACAAGGAACAAGGATTTGAGAAGTTTTGAATACTTGTGATTTCAAGGACTCACAAATTATTCGTAAACTTCTCAAATCCTTGTTCCTTGTTCGATATTCGTTATTCAAAAGAATTCATTATTCTCTCGAATCTCTCCAAGCCTTAACCATCATCACAATTCTACTATAACTTTTCATTCCCTCTTTTACGCCCTGTGTTTTTAAAAAAGTATCATACGCTACATCTCGAACTGCTGGGAGAATGTCAGGATATTTATCACTATTGGCATCAATAGCATAAAGGTCAGTCACCACACCTTTTGGTAAAGTTTTAAAATAATCTTTGTAGGCCTCTCGATCATACCTTCGATAAGATGACGCCAGATACCTCCAATAACTTAATTGACCTGAGTACTGGAAAAATTTATTATCAGACTGAATACAAGCTAGGTAAGCTAAAAAATTACAAGTTCCTTCATCAGTAAAACCATAACCATGAGCGAATTCATGAGCTAGGGTAAAAGGTATTTGAATAGGATGCAATCCCGCATCCACATTACTTTCGCCAGTCCAAGGAAAATAAACACCCGCAGTACTAAATCTTAAAAGGATTCCTTTCGGTTGAAGTAATCGACCTCGCACAGTACCAATCGTCGGATAATCTAATTCCGATAACAATGCTTCTACATCTTCTCTAACTTCATTTTCTAAATCAACAGGAAGGAATTCTTTTACGATTGCTGAGTCTGAAATATTGGGTATTGCCTTTCGTGCATTTTCTACTTCAATAGTATTAATTTTGAGTTCTGCTTGCAACTCTTCCATAGAAAGTGGTGATGGTTGTAAGTTCATTGTTTTTTCCAATGGCATTCGCCCATAATTAAATCCCCACATCACTAAAAACAAGAAAATTGTTCCCATTAAAAATGCCATTAATGACAATCCAACTCTCCCCATGCTATCCATAAAACTTTGATGAGTATTCACCAAGTTTTTAATTTTATAAAAAAGAAAAAACAATAATCCTACAATCACAACAAGCACCACAGGGATAGGAAGCCATCCTAGAGTGTAATCCAACAAACAACGGATTCCAAGAAATAGACCTCTTGAATAAAACTGTTCCGTAAATTCAGGTGAAAAGCTTAACAATAGTCTTACAATAATTGCAAGGCTCCCCAATGCAATCCAAATCCATTTCCCTTTATTTTTTGAAAATTTTACTTTCACGTTAAAACAGTTTTTGAAATCTTACGTTATTTTGTGGACACAAATCTAACTATAAAATGAAATTAACACCTTTTTACTTTTTAGCCTTGATTAGTCTTTTGTTTTTACAATGCAAAAATAGTAATCCAAAAGATACAAAAAAAGATTCTTTTGAATCTGCCATGCCGCACAGCAAGTCCCTTCCCTCTTCAGAACTTTCAATGGAAGACAAACAGAAACTTGCTAATGCTCAAGGGAAATCAATTTTACCTATTTCTAAAAATCAATTAGATTCCTTGTTTTTGTATTCAGAAGATATTTTGCATGTCTATTCTTTTTTTAATAGCAATAATCCTTCCTGTAAAATTGTAAATGATGCACTTCTCAACCTTCAGCAGGAAGTTGGAGATACTACACTTAGACTTATCTTTTTTAGTTTGGATGGGCAAGAGAATTTAAAAGAAATAAATTCAGCCATTCGAGAAAATGGCGTGACCACAGATGTATTTTATTCGTCAGACTTAATAGATGAAGATTGGTACAATAAAGTAAATCCTAAATGGGAAGGTGAAGTACCTGCTATTTTTCTTTTAAATCAATCGGATGGCACGCAACTTTTTTATCAAAAAAACTTTGCTCCTGAAGAACTTTCTGCGGTAATTCAACCGTTAATCATGTAATAAAAGTTCTTTTTTTAATGCCTTTAAAATTGTCTCATAAAGGACATTGATATCAATCGAAATATTTATATTTGCAACATTTTACAGAAACAACTGTTTCAAAATAATTAACTTAATATTCAAATAACTGAAAAAATAGATAAATCATGGCTTTTCAATTCACAGATGATAATTTCCAGGAAGTAGCACTTGACTCTAAAGGCTTAGCTGTCGTTGACTTTTGGGCAGAATGGTGTGGCCCTTGTAGAATGATTACTCCAATTATCGAAGAACTTTCAACAGAGTACGAAGGTAAAGCGACTATTGGAAAAGTAAATGTGGATCACAATCCTAACACTTCTATGAAGTATGGAGTACGTAGTATCCCAACTATTTTAATCTTAAAAGATGGAGAAGTTGTTGACAAACATGTGGGTGTTACAACTAAACAAGCTCTTCAAGATAAAATTGATGCACATTTATAAAATAAATGTCTAAAAAAAATAATACATTAAAGCCCTCGTTTCATTTGAAGCGAGGGTTTTTTTAATTAAGAATGAATAATATTCATTATAATAATGAGTATTCGATTTTTGATTGTTTTTATTAAAAACATAAAGTCGATATCGACCGTAAAATGTAATAAGAATAAGTTGTATTTAACTCAAGTTGCGGATAAATTTGATTGATGATTTTGTATTTAAAAAATGGTATTGGGATGATGTGTATTGGGTATTGAGAATGGTTCGTAGTCCCAATACTTAATACCCACAATCTCATATCAAATTATCCGCAACTTGA
>CAKZSH010000366.1 GCA_937918905.1 uncultured Saprospiraceae bacterium | reverse complement strand
TTAATTAAAATATAATTTTTTAGTGCTGAATAATTGTAACATCAATTTTCATTAATATTACTATTCTTTTTCTCTACAGTTTCAATGAACTTCTTTGCCGTCTACATCCAATTCAAACGTCGCGTCTAGCTCTTTGACATTTAATATAAATGACTGGCGTATCTTTAAAATCTTATTTCATTCACATTTGAAATCAACAAGATTAAAGTTTCAAATTATTGCTTTCCCTCTTCTTTCAAAAGGGACGCAAATGTATAATATTTATTTTGATTTACCAAGATAAGAAACCGATATTTTTCTAAAAAAATCAGTCGTTTCGGAGTGGTGTAAATCGTCTGAGAAAATTCAAATTTTATATAAAACAAATCCGTTTTCTCTCAAACGGGACGCAAATATACATTCATTTTTTCTTAATCCAAATTTTAAAGAAAAAAAATGCACTTTTTTTCAAAAAAAATGAAACATTTTTCGAATAGGTCTTTTTCGAAGCAAGTTTTATTAATTTTTCCAACCACTATACCCTCCTTTTAACTCATACACTTCTGTAAATTCTAAATCTTTCATCTTATTTAAAGTCTTTCCACTTCGTCCTCCACTTTTACAAAAAATAAAAAGGGGTTTAGATTTATCCAGTTTTAAAATTTGTTCTTCAAAATTTTTATCATAAAAATTAATATTAATCGCATTTTGGATTGTTCCTGCTTGATGTTCTTCTGGAGTTCGAACATCAACTAATATTTCATTCGTTTTTTCCTTCATCTTTTTTGCAAAAACATCTTTGGAAATTTTCTCGAAAATCCCTGTACTATTAGAAGTGGTTTGGTTGGATTGTGTTTGCTGACAGGATAGCAGTAACAAAGAAGATAGTATTAATAAGTATGGTATCTTTTTCATTTTTTTGATTATTAAATATTAAAGAAATTCACGGTTTGATTTTTCACATAAAAAAATCCCCAATCAACGATTACAGTTGACTGAGGATTAAATTTATTTATTTGAACTTGAATGAACAAGTTAAATTACATTTTGCCACCTTTATGCTCATCTTGCCACTTATTCAATTCATCCCACTTTCCTTCCGCAGCCATACCAGCTTGTAAGGGCCAAGAAGTTGGATCATGCATTTGGTAACGGCTTCCCGCTGCAAGTAAGATTTCCTTGATTGACTCTGGAGATGCAGCTGCAACTTGTGCCCATGTTTTTAAGCCACCTTCTTTCATTAGTGATTCAATCTTTGGTCCAACGCCTTCGATTTTTTTCAAATCATCTTCGGCAGTTGCATCTGCAACAGGAGCAGGAGTAGCTGCTACAACAGTTTCTTCAACAACTGCTGCTGGGGCTTCCTCTACTGGAGCTGAAGTTTCTACTACTTCTTCAACCACTTCAGCAGGTGTTTCTTCAACAACTGGTACCTCAGCAACAGGAGCAGGTGCTTCTTCTACTGGAGGTGCTGGAGGAGGAGTTGGAGCGTCACCAGCTAATTGAGCTTTTAAAGCATCAAATCCTGATAAATCACCAAGTGTAGTTCTCTCCACTTTACCTTGTTGTCTTTTAACACTCTTAGTCGTTTCATCACGTTCTTTTCTTTTCTCCTGACGTACAGATTCATCAGCTTCTCTTCTGATATCCTCCAAGTAACGTAAGTGAGAAACTAAAATTCGTTTATCATCACGGTTGAATTCAATTACTTTTACTGTTAACTCCTCATCTACATTTGCTAATTTTCCATCTTCTTTTCTAACATGCTTGATTGGAGCAAATGCTTCCAAACCATATGGTAATTGAACAATCGCACCTCGATCGTCTCTTCTTACGATAGTAGCTTGGTGATAAGATCCTCTTGGGAAAACTTGCTCGAAAGTATCCCATGGATTTTCTTCGATTTGTTTGTGTCCAAGAGAAAGTTTTCGGCTATTTTGATCGATGTCCAAAATTACGACATCAATATCATTTCCGATTTTCGTAAATTCAGATGGGTGAGAAAAACGCTTCGTCCAAGAAAGATCAGAAATGTGAACCATTCCACCAATTCCTTCTTGTAACTCTACGAATACACCGTATGGAGTCAAGTTTTTCACTTTACCTACATGACGACTCTCTCTTGGGAACTGCTCTTCGATTTTGCTCCAAGGATCATCAGTCAATTGCTTAACAGATAGAGACATTTTTCGATCTTCTCGGTCGATAGTTACAACTTTTGCATCGTACTCTTGACCTAATTTGAAGAAGTCTCTAGCGTTAACTGGTTGGTTGCTCCAAGTTACCTCTGATACGTGAATCAATCCTTCAACACCTGGTTGGATTTCTAAGAATGCACCATAATCCTCGATGTTAACGATTTTTCCTTTAACAGAAGAACCTTCGACAACCGTTGTATCCAATACTTCCCACGGGTGAGGTTGCAATTGTTTTAAACCTAATGAAATACGTTTTTTGTTTTCATCAAAGTCTAATACTACAACATTGATTTTTTGATTCAATGCTAATATTTCGCTTGGGTGAGAAATACGTCCCCATGAAATATCTGTGATATATAATAAACCATCTACACCACCTAAATCTAAGAAAGCACCAAAGTCTGTAATGTTTTTCACAAGACCTTCTAGTACTTGTCCCTTTTCTAAGCTTCCGATGATTGCATCTCTTTGTTCTGCTAAATCGCTCTCAATCAATGCTTTATGAGAAACTACAGCATTCTTGATTACTTCATTGATTTTAACAACTTTGAATTCCATTGTTTTACCAACGTATGCATCGTAATCAATGATAGGCTTGATATCAATTTGAGATCCTGGAAGGAATGTTTCCAATCCACCTGCATCTACAATCAATCCACCTTTAGTCTTACTAACAACAGTACCTTTAATGATTGTACCGTTTTTGTACGAATCAACAATACTTTCCCAAGCACGTAATAATTTTGCTTTACGTCGAGAAAGGATTAATTGACCTCTCATATCCTCTTGCTGCTCTACATATACTTCTACAAAATCACCAATTGCCAAATCTGGCATATCTCTAAATTCAGATAAAGACAAAAGTCCATCTGACTTATAATTAATATCTAGAACTACGTCTCCACTATTGATAGCGGAAATTCGTCCTTTTACGATTTCATTTTCTAAAACCGAACTTAAAGTTGCTTCGTAAGTTGCAAGGTAATCTGCTTTTTCAGCATCGGTATAAGGTGAGGCCAATCCGTTGCCTAATTCCCAATCGAAATCATCGTGAGGAGTACTGAATTGATCTTCTTTTTGTTCAACTAACTCTTCTAATGCAATCTTGTCTACACTTGTATCTTCTACTTCTGTAGTTGCAGCGACTGCTTTTTTTACTTCTTCGTCTGGAGAAGTAGTTAGATTCTTGTCATCTGACATATTTGAATCTTAAATTTGTAGTATCTATTGATTTAAACTTTCTTCTAAGTCCTTGATTATCAACGATACGTGGTTAAGTAATATTTTTAGCGGCGCAAAGGTAAGTGTTTTATAATTAATAATGAAAAATTAAGAATGAATAATTATCTTAACTAGTGATTTATGGTTTTATAAAAATTTAGCATAATTGTACGCATCTATTTGATAATATCATTGTAAAAAATGATAGACCGTTTATATGGTTTTTTACTTAAACCAAACTTGTACATATTTTCAAAAACAACTATTTTACGGTTCATCTATTTTTAGCAAAAAAATAAATTAGAAATGAGCGAAAATCGTCCATGGTTAAAACAGTACCCAAGTGGTGTACCTGCCAACATTGATCCTGATGCTTATGAGAATTTAGTAGCAATGTTTGAAGAGACTTTTGATAAATATCGAAAGTTACCTGCTTTTCAATGTATGGGAAAAAGTATCACCTTCGATCAGTTGGATAAAATGTCTAAACAATTTGGAGCTTACTTATTATCAAGAGGTCTGGAAAAAGGAGATAAAGTTGCATTGATGATGCCCAACCTTTTGCAATATCCAATTGCATTATTTGGAGCGTTACGTGCAGGTCTTGTTATTGTAAATACCAATCCATTGTACACTCCTCGTGAAATGAAACATCAATTCTCCGACTCGGGTGCAAAAGCAATTATCATTGCTGAAAACTTTGCATCTAATTTGGAACAAGTGATTGGCGATACCTCAATCAAAACTGTAATCGTAACTAGTATTGGAGAAATGCTGGGAATGGTCAAAGGGACGTTAACCAACTTCGTAGTAAGAACGGTAAAACGAATGGTTCCAAAATATAACATTCCAAATACGGTGACTTTCAAAGAAGCATTGGCACAAGGAAAAAAATTCACTTTACCAGATTTAGATGGCAAACCTGAAGATGTAATTGCACTTCAATATACAGGTGGTACAACTGGAGTTTCAAAAGGGGCCATGTTAACCAATCGAAACTTGATTGCCAATATGCAACAGATTCGAGCGACAATGATGCCTTTCTTAGTAGAAACAAAAGAGGTAGCATTATCTCCCCTACCGATGTATCACATTTTTGCTTTTTCTGTAAACGCATTAGCATTGATGAGTATCGGTACTAAAACTATTTTAGTTACCAATGCAAGAGATATTGGGTCGATCATCAAGGAATTTAAAAATGATAAAATTTCAATTTTAACTGGCGTAAATACATTGTTTAATGCTTTGCTCAATCATAAAGATTTTGCTGCGCTTGATTTTAGTTCTTTAAAAGGAACAGTAGGTGGAGGGATGGCTGTTCAAAAAGCAGTTGCTTTAAAATGGCATGAAGTTACTGGTTGTCATTTGGCAGAAGGTTATGGAATGACGGAATCGTCTCCTGTTGTTTCTGTAAATCCAATTGACGGTTCAGGTCAAATTGGAACGATTGGGATTCCTGTTCCATCTACAGATGTTAGAATTGCAGATGAAGATAACAATGTACTTGCGGTAGGTGAAGTTGGAGAGATTCAAGTCAAAGGGCCTCAAGTCATGAAAGGTTATTACAACCGTCCAGAAGAAACAGATAAAACGATTACATTTAGCGGTTGGTTAAAAACTGGTGATATTGGTTTGATGCAGCCTGATGGGTTTTTTAAAATTGTAGATCGTAAAAAAGATATGATTTTAGTTTCGGGATTTAATGTTTATCCAAATGAAATTGAAGATGTGATTGCGATGCACCCTAAAGTTTTGGAAGTAGCCGCAATTGGAGTACCTGATGAAAAATCAGGTGAAGCAGTAAAAGTTTTTGTAGTTAAAAAAGATAAATCTCTAAATGAAAATGAGTTAAGAGTATATTGTGCGGAACAATTTACAGGTTATAAAAAACCTAAGCATATTGAATTTAGAGATGACCTACCTAAAACAAATGTTGGAAAAATATTAAGGCGAGCATTAAGGGATGGGAATTCTTAGTTAAGTGATTTTGTGAATTAGTTAATCGGTTGCTTTTCAACCAATTAACTAATTCACCAATCAACTATCTCCGATTTAGCCACCATCCTAAGAAAGCACCAACCAATCCCCATTGCACTACCGCATCAATTAAGTACCCCATACTTGGTGTCTTCAACCAAATATGATTGAGATATGGAATAGTCAAATAGGCTATAAAACCAATAGCTAGTGATGTCATCACACAAGTCATAAAATCTCTATTTTCAAACCTCATCAAAATCCAAACTAAAAGAAATGCAGATATTAAATCTAGGACAAAACCTCGTATCAAATTATTCCCCATAGCTGTACTGTAATTTTCATTAACTGAAATCCGAGCCCAATTCTTCCCTTCATAATCTTGTACTGAAACTTGAGCATCTTCCATAGAAAGTTCTGGAGGAGCATGTGGAATCATATAATGTCCTGGAGGTAATTCTAAAGCATTAATTGCAGCTAAAACTTCATCTTGCTTATCGGTATATTGCATTTCTGCACCATGGGTATTCGTAGGGCCCCATGAAAGGAATTGCCAAAAAAAGAGGATTAAACCTCCTACCAATGTACCAACTACCTGTTTTGTCATAATGTTGATTTTTAAAGATTAAGAAATTCGTTTTGCTTTGTTTCGTTGATAGGAAAGTAGGATGTGAAAGTTTGCTTGATTATTCTAAGGTAAAAAATTTTTATAGAAAAAAAGAAAAAGCCACTTCTAAAAATCAAGGGCGGTTTTTTATAATAGATGTTATTTTAGAATTCTAAAAATTACTAAATATTGTGTGCTACGTTATTCAAACAGTTCAATCCTTGCCTCCCACTCGAATAACGTAGCACACAATATTTAGCAGATTTTTAAAGTCTTAAAGTAGAGTTAAGTTTTTCTGGGTTCAAAAGATATGCAAAAACACGTGAGTATGAAATACTTTTTTATCGTACAAAAAAACCAATTCTAAAATTTAATAGCACTCTACCTTCTTCAGGTTTTGCAATTGAAAGATTTAAATTAAAACTATCCACGTAGGGAATCAAATAAATTCCTCCACCATAAGCAAAGTGAATTTTCTCAGACTCCTCTCCTTCTACCCAAACTCGACCAGCATCAAATAATCCATACACTCCATATCGCAATGGTAAAAGTCTAGTTAGTGCAGTTCCTAAATGAAATCTAAGATCAGTATTAATAAATGCAGCAGCATCGCCTCCATAGCGATTCTTCCGAATTCCTCGCATATTGAATTGTTGACCAATGTAGCTTTTATAATAAAAAGGCATTTTTCCATAAGAAGAAGAAAGGCCCGTTCGAATGCCCAAAGTAGTTGGAATTTTTATTCCTCTCGTAAAATAAAATAATGCTTCCGTTGTCATTCGTCCTGCCCATTGGCTTCCAGGTTTAGCATTGATAAAAGAATAATTTTGAAATCTGAATTGTGCTCCGCGAGTTGGGAAAGCAATGTCATTTCGTAAATCTAAATTAAAATCAATATCAGCTCCATACAAAATAGACTCTCCAAAACCAGTTGGATTTAAATCCTCATAAATCGAATTTTCCAATTTATTTCTTCCACTCACCTCCACATCTTGGTAGTCATATTTTGCCGCAAAAGTAAAAGAGGATTTCTTCCAAAAAACTCTTCTCAATCCAACCGTTCCTATCAAAGCTGTCGTAATATTTCGATAATAACTTTGCCGAAATAAATCTTCATCGAATTTAGTTTCATTTCCCAAACCATAAAAAAACCTCAAATTATCATATGGACGAGCCGCCGTGAAATCTGCAATCACATCCCATTTTTTTATCGCCTCTCTGAATTCCATTCTCATCACTACACTATAGTTTTGGTTGGTAGATGCTCGAGCGGTCAAATTATATTTCATTCCAAAATCAGGTTTCCCAAACCATTGCCAAGTCTTTCCACTAAAAAATCCGAAACTCCATTTATCATCAATATTATAACTTGCCAATGGAATAAAGTAGGCATAATTATCTTTGTAAAATCCTTCGGCTTGAAATAGTTGTTTTCGATTTTGCGTAGCACGTTTTGCTTCCGAATTGAATTGAATCGAATCCTCTTGAGCGTAATCATATATCTTGGTATGATGATCCTTACCAAAAACTTTAGAGTCATCCACAATTATATCTTTTCCTTCCCCACTTATGACCCTTACTTTTATCGAACTTTTTGTTGCACCTTGAAAAATAAATTCGTCATTTTTTCCTAATCCGTATAAATTAATTTCGTTAGTTTCAGCATACTTGATGACTCGGCTAAAAAATCGATTTGATTTTTTTCCTTTCTTTGTTTTTTTAAAAACTTGAACAAAAACATTTCCATTTTCCAATCTATTAATCTCAAAAATTTCACGATCATTAGTGCCTACAATGGTTATCTTTTTTGCCAAAAGAGCATAATAATCTTGTATGGCTTTTCTCAATTTCGTTCGACGCACCTTTAAAATTTTTGCAATGCTTTCCCCTGTCAAAACATATATTTCAGGAGGTAATTGTAACAATGCTTTTTCAATTACCTCATCTGTCATCAAAGATTCGAATTTATTAACAGCCGCCATCCATGATTTGTAATCATATTGGTTGGCAAGAATTCGATCCAGATTTCTTGCTTTAAAATTAAGGCTCTTGACATCACGATAACTTTCTCTAAAACGCCCTCGATCTTTATTGAGTAACTCCCAATCCATCAGTTGATACAACCCTTGAAACAAACTAAATGCTTTATCTCTATCCTTCGGAAAAGGGGTATAAGTTAATCCTTTGCCATTATCATATCCGAGCCACTTCCAATTGTCTTGATGTCGATCCCAATCTGAAATCCACATATCAAAAATCCGAGCCATGACATATTGATCTGTATCAAAATCATTATCGTTATCTCCCAATAAATCTCGATACATCTGAAAAGTACTTGCCACCTTATCCGCACCTTGAAATGCGACACGGTTTTTCTTTTTCGATTTCTTTTTGGGTTTGATTTCTAAAAATCCAAACTTCCCAGCAAACTCTTCTCGGAACTGTCCTAGTCGAGGATGATTAGGCATTAAAAATAATTTGGGTTGCGAATGTGGCAATCCTAAAACATCCATAAAATATCCCACAGGCAATGAGGCATATGGATGTTGATGCGCTGTAAAATCTTCCATGATATCACCATAGACCGTTTTCTTCAGTTCCTTATCTAGCTTTTTATTTGGATTTTTTTCCAAAGGTCGAAAAGCAAAAACTTGTCCGTCACCTGATTTAAATTTTAAAGAAACAGTCTGAGCACCACCTCCTTTTGAGTAAGGCGTGAGTCCTCCATAAAGTGTATCTAAATCTAAATAAGGAATATCTTTCACTTCAGCTGCCCAAGTTGTTCGATAATGTTTTCCCATAAAAAAAGTCTTGAGTTTGCCTGCTTCAAATTGTGAACCTGCAACTGCATTACCTTTGATAGGATGATCTTTGGCAATAAATTCTTCAACTACTTTACATGGATTAAACTGTTCATTGATAGGTGCATCTGTTTTTGTTAAGTCATTGTTACAAGGGCTTTGAAAAAGAATTTGTTCATGCTCAAGTTCAATTTCTCCGTCACTTTCAACCTCCCAAATCTTAGTTCGCACCTCTCCTGTTTTGAAAAATTGGAGCTGCGCAAAACCTGTTTCGGATTGTCGATAAGATGTATATTTTCCTCTCGCTGTTGGTTTGGCTTTCTCAATTGCACCACTATTTAAATGATAACTTCCATCTCGATAATTTAATTGAATATCATACTCATGGCCAGAGGTATAAATAATTGAAGGGTATCGTTCCAAACGTTCCAGCAACTCATTTGAAAATTTATCCAACCCTTCTTGAATTAAATCTTTTTTTGTACCAACACTCTGATGATACCCCGCAATGAATGATCCGATAATGGGAGGCAACAAAGATTTTTTTGTCAATTTATAACCTGCATATTGTCCGTACGACAAAATGGGATGATGCGCTGCAACAATGACATTACGGTTTTCGGAATCCTCAATTGCATCTTCCAACTCATCCCAAAATTCTACTTCATTAAATGAAGGACAATTAATATCTTCCTCTTCGGGTCGCTCATAGGCATGAACTAACCATTGTGTGTTGACGGTTACAATTCTAAGAAAATCTCCAACGTCAATAATTTCAGGCCCAAGACAAGCCCCTTCAGGAGTCACCGTAATTTTATTGTTTTTTTCTTTAAAATAGTTTTCAATAGCCATCACTTTTTTAAAACCATTTTGCCCCCCATCATCCCATTCTCTATCACCTGGCACAAAAACAGTTTGATCTGCAATTGAAATTAGCGAATGAATACTTTCTAATTTTTGTTTTTCTGCTTCCGAAATATTTTTGCTTATTCCATCTTCATCGATGATATCACCAAGTAGCAAGAGAAGTGATTCCCCTTTAGCATTTTTAATTTGATTTTGTAATTTAGAAAAGATGGGAGACGAAGGAGATAATTCCTCCATGTTACTTAGAAGAAAAACATTTTGAGTTTTTTGTCCAAATAACATCTGGCAAAAAAACAATAGTATTACAAAAAAGAAGATTCTATGTTTATCAATTGTTTTCATTCTTAAACTCTGCAAAGCTATTCCATATTTGTTTCAGAAAAATTCTAATTCAAATATACACTTGTTATGAATATTAGTTTAATGATTTTTTACTTTAAAATAATTCGATCTAAGATTGTCTGTGTTGAGACAACTAAACATTCTCAATACCCAATACTCATAATCTCAAATCAAATTAAATCCACACCTTAGCATAGCATAGCTTAAAATAGGAAAAGCCCTTATGAATAATTTCACAAGGGCTTTTTCCATAGTCTTTCTTTAGATTGAAAATACTATTTTTTCAATGCATCTCTAATTTCTCCTAATAATTCTTGGTCAGGAGTAGGCCCTGGATCTGGTGCAGCTCCCATTGCTCGGATTTTGGCTTTTCCTAAATAGAAAAGAACTAAACCAACAGTTAATAAACTGATGATAGAATTTAACCATTTACCCCATCGAATTGCATTGGCTGGTTTAAACCCTTCTTCTCCTTCTACACCTACCGCTGGAGATAATTCATAAGCTAAATCGGAGAAATCCATTCCTCCTGCAAAATGACCAACAATCGGCATAATGATATCCTGAACGAAGCCATTTACTACAAGACCAACAGCACCTGCTAAAATTACAGCAATTGCGAAGTCGATGACGTTACCCGTCATGATGAAATCTTTAAATTCTTTCCACATAATAAAAAGTGTTTTGTTTGTTAGATAATAATGAATGTTCTAGGATTGTGACGAAATTACTAAATTATGTCACAATTTTTAAAGAAATTAATAAAAAAGTCATATCAACATTTGTTGTTAATATGACTTGTATTAGTTAGTTGTTTCTATTTTCAACATTTAATTTACATTTCTTAAATGTTGGTTTTTATTTAAAATCATAAATCAAAGCATGATTTTTTTATTATCACACTTTGACTATGAAATTGTATTGTTATGCTACTCCTTCTTCTTCTCTGATTTTATTCAAAGCAGATCCTGCACGTACCCAATCAATTTGAGCTTTGTTGTAAGAATGTGCTACTTCAAATGAATCTTCTGAACCATCAGCATGTTGTAAAACTACTGTTAGGTTTTTACCTGGAGCGAAGCTTTCGAATCCTTTGATAGTTACTTTATCATCTTGTCGAACTAAATCATAACTTGCTGGATTAACAAAGGTCAATGCTAGCATACCTTGTTTTTTCAGATTTGTTTCATGAATACGTGCAAAAGATTTTACAATCACCGCATGCACTCCTAAAAATCTTGGTTCCATTGCAGCATGTTCTCTTGAAGAACCTTCACCTAAATTATCTTCTCCAAATACTACAGAACCGATTCCATTGTCTCGGTAATATCGTGCTGTATCTGGAACTGCTCCGTACTCACCTGTCTCTGCGTTCACTACATTGTTGGCTTCACCATTAAATGCATTGATTGCTCCGATGTAACAGTTGTTAGATATATTTTCTAAGTGTCCACGGAATTTTAACCAAGGGCCAGCCATTGAAATATGATCCGTTGTACATTTTCCTTTCGCTTTGATTAATACGCGCATTCCTTGTAATTGTTTTGTTGTAATCGGAACGAATGGCGTCAATAATTGAATACGATTAGATTTAGGATTTACTTTTACTTTGACATTTTTTGCACTACGTGGAGGTTTGATGTATCCCATGTCTTCCACATCAAAACCATTTGGAGGTAACTCCACTCCTACTGGTGGATCTAATTTCACCTGTTTCCCATCCTTGTTAGTCAAAGTATCGGTCAATGGATTAAATCGTAAATCTCCTGCTAACGACATCGCCGTTACAATTTCAGGAGAAGCAACGAATCCATGTGTATTTGGATTTCCATCATTTCTTTTTGCAAAGTTTCTATTGAAAGAAGTGATAATAGAATTTTTACGATCTGGGTCGTCCATATGTCTTGCCCATTGTCCGATACATGGTCCACAAGCATTTGCTAACACTACTCCTCCAATTTTTTCAAATGGTTGTAACAATCCATCTCGCTCAGTAGTAAATCGAATCATCTCAGAACCTGGTGTAACTGTAAATTCTGATTTTGCAGTCAAACCTTTTGCTACCGCTTGCTTTGCTAAAGAAGCTGCTCTGTCCAAATCTTCGTAAGAAGAGTTCGTACAAGAACCAATCAAACCTACTTCCAATTTTGCAGGGTAACCTTCTTTCTCAACTGCTGCTGCAAATTTAGAAATTGGGTATGCTAAATCTGGCGTGTAAGGGCCATTGATGTGTGGTTCTAATTTTGACAAATTAATTGTGATCACTTGGTCAAAATATTCTTTAGGTGCTTTGTACACTTCTGGGTCGCCAGTTAAATCTTTTTTGATCCTGTTTGCTAATCTTGCAACACTTGCTCGTCCAGTTGCTCTTAAATATCTGTCCATTGATTTGTCGTAACCAAAAGTCGAAGTGGTTGCTCCAATCTCCGCACCCATATTACAAATCGTTCCTTTTCCTGTACAAGACAAACTCTTCGCACCTGGGCCGAAGTATTCCACAATGTATCCAGTTCCTCCTTTTGCTCCGATGATTCCAGCTACTTTAAGAATTACATCTTTGGAAGAAGTCCAACCGCTTAATTTTCCAGTTAACTTTACTCCAATCAACTTAGGCATTTTTAATTCCCAAGCCATACCTGCCATTACATCCACAGCATCTGCTCCACCTACTCCAATAGCAACCATTCCTAATCCACCTGCATTTACTGTATGCGAATCTGTTCCAATCATCATTCCTCCAGGGAAAGCATAATTTTCCAAAACCGTCTGGTGAATAATTCCTGCACCTGGTTTCCAAAATCCAATTCCATATTTTTTAGAAACTGTTTGTAAAAAATTATAAACTTCTGAGTTGACATCTTTAGCAGTTTCCATATCTGCATCTGCTCCTACTTTCGCTTGAATCAAGTGATCGCAATGTACCGTTGAAGGAACTGCAGTTTTATCTTTTCCCGCCATCATGAATTGTAACAAAGCCATTTGAGCCGTTGCATCTTGCATCGCAACTCGGTCTGGTTGAAACATTACATAATCTTCTCCTCGAGTATATTCTTTTAGTGGAGATTCTGCGTGAAGGTGAGAGTAAAGAATTTTATCGGCTAGGGTCATCGGACGGTTAAGCACTTTTCGAGCTGCTGCTACTCTTTCTGAAAAACTCTCATAATGAGCTTTTAGCATGTCCTTGTCAAATACTTTATTTGCCATGGTAGGTTAATATTTTAAATGGTGATTTAATCTTTTTTTATCAAAATTTTGAATGATGAATTTTGAGTTTTGAACCTGTTCTGAAAACGTGGAATCAAAAAATTGAGAATAGATTCAAAATTTAAAATTCATCACTCAAAATTATTTAACAGTCAAACTGTTTTGATTTTTTTATTTTAAATAAGAAAAAAGAAAGTTTGTTCCTTAGACGGAGAATATCATCAAATGCTACATTTTTACGGTTTTCTTATTGTGGTGCAAATTTAGTTTTTTCAATGAAAATATTGAGGAAAATCGCAAAAATGGGGCGTTTTTAAATAAAAAAACTGCTTTTTTCTCTTATTTAAACGGATTCAAAATAATTAAGTTGGGAAAATCAAGGAATGAATAAAGGCAGAGTACTTTATTTGGTAGTGCTACAAATGCGCACTTTTTAATTTTTTAATTTCAGTTTAATTGAGTTCTTGATAATCAAGTGGTGTGCATTTGTAGCACTACCCGTTATTTTTCCTTTTCAAAAAGAAATATTATCATAAATATCTTTCAACGAAACTGACATTTCTAAAGAAGGGAATTCTAATTCATCATCCAATTGATCCATCGCTTGATACAACCAATGTTTAGTGTTCTTTGCTTTCAAATAAGATTCAACTGCCATTTCATTTTGAGAAATAAAAACACATTGAACTAAAGAATCTATTCTCTGATATTTAAAAAACTTGGTTGTTCTATCATAGCGTTCTGCTGAATCAGACAGTACCTCAACTATTATCGAAGGATATTTTACAATCAAGAGATCGTTATCATCAGGGTGGCAAGTAATCACAATATCTGGATATACATATTGTTTTTTACTTTTTAATTGAGTCATTACATTTTCATCAAAAAGTTCACAACCTTTTTTAGAAAAAGAAGGAACGTCTATTTTTTTTATCAAATTTCTCTTAATTCGATTATGAGTTTTTGTAGTAGCCTCAATTGGGATAATTGCTCCATCAATAAAATCGTGACGCACTTCACTTTTCTCCTCCAAAGCAAGATACTCTTTGAAAGTATATTTTTCACCAAAAGTTTTTTTAGCTAAACTCATTCTTCTTTTTTTAGTAAAAATAATACAAATTATTCGGTTATATTTCTAAATCACTCCAACCGCTCAATCAACCTCCCCGAAATCCTCAAAAAATCCATCTCCGTAATCACCCCAATCAACTCCTTTCCTTTCACCACAGGAAGACACCCCACTTTCTGATCTCGCATTTTTGCCATTGCATCTAAAATCGTAGCATCAGGAGAAATCGTAACTGGATTCTTTGTCATAATATCTTTAACCGTTCCTGTGTTTTTTTTATTCAGTTGATTTCCTTTTATAAAATGTCTGATAATTAATCGAGAATTTACCAAGCCCACTAAATTACCTTTGGTGTCCTCCACAGGTGTGTATCTTATTTTTCGAAAATCCATCATCTCAGCGACGAGTTCAATGATGTCATCTTTTTGCACGGTAAACAAATCGGTTTGCATAAATTCTTCCACCTTAATTTTAGATGGACGATATTCTTTGAGATCGGTTAGTTCTGGCATTTTCCATTTGTGCCCTGGTAGGCCTTTATTTTGATTTTCAATAATTGATGAAGTCAAAACACTCAATGCTTCATCACGAGTGGTTTCATTTTTAAGTTTTGTAAAAGCACGGAGTTGCCATCTTGCACCATTCATATGTTGTTTCGCTCTTGCCTCAATCACTCCTAGATAACGACTAATATCTTTTGCATCGACTTTCATTTTTTTCAAACCTGCTCTTGCTATTGGAATCAATTCTTTGAGTACCAATTCACACGCACCTATTTTTTTATCCTTAAACCAAGTGAAGTTCGAGTCAATTCCAAAACGTGCTGCCTTTCCAAAATTATCACGAACATCTGCCCACGAAATTTTCTTAGTGATATCCTCTATCTTATCTCCCATTCCCATCATTGCACCTAACCAAAATGCCGCATTTGCAACTTCATCCAATACAGTTGGCCCAGCAGGAATTACTCTATTTTCGATTCTTAAATGTGGTTTTCCATTTGGAGAAATTCCATAGCAAGGACGGTTCCATCGATAGACCGTTGAATTATGAACTTGCAATGCACGTAGTTTTGGTGTCATCCCTTTTGCAATCATATCCAATGCATTCTCTTCCACATCACTACTAATCAAAACTCTAAATCGAGCAATATCTTCTCGATGAATATTAAGAACAGAATCTTGTAACCAACCATTTCCAAAACTCACACGAGGGTACCGTTCGCGCATATGATCGTGAGTGGTACGTGTGTCGATTGCTTGTTGGAACATTGCGATTCGGCTTTCGTGCCACAGCCTTCTTCCAAAAACAATTGGAGAATTTGCGGCAATGGCCATCACAGGTGCAGCCAATGTTTGAGCAATGTTATACATTTTTACAAAATCCTTAGGCTCTA
Source organism: uncultured Saprospiraceae bacterium (assembly GCA_937918905.1). Classification (GTDB taxonomy): domain Bacteria; phylum Bacteroidota; class Bacteroidia; order Chitinophagales; family Saprospiraceae; genus CAJQQY01. The sequence continues at coordinate 10,825 of CAKZSH010000366.1, read as the reverse complement.
CTTGTAGGTGAATTTGGAAACTCGTATTCACCGCTTCCAGCAAAGGCGAATCATGGCGAACCAATAATTCATCAATTCCAGTTAATCGCAATTCAAAATTATTTCCAATCAACTGTTGCTTCATGGATTCCATCAATGCGAAATATCTTTTCTTGGGAGTAAGATTATGAAAATCTAAATCATCTTTATTTAAGGTAGGTAGGATTCCTGTAAGAATTATATCTGCCCCCATCCCGTTGACGACTTTTCGAATTTTATTTAGTTTACTCGAATTTTCCTTTTCCAAAAGGCTCAAACATTTCCCTTTGAATTCACGCGGAGTCAAATTGGTTTCTAAATTAAATCGAGCCAATTCCGTTTCGACCCAATCCCATTTTTTCATTTTGTCCAAAGCTTCCACAGCTATGCAGGCAGGTTTCAATGTTTTTTGATGAACCATTGCCATTTCTTGCTCGGCTCCGATACGCGTGATTCCCGATTCAAACCAGTTATTTTCAATCATGTACTCTAAAGCGCGTACATCATTTAACAACAAACGCACAAAATTTTGCATTTGCTTTTCGTCTTGTAATAAGGATACTTTTTGTTCACCCATGTTTGGTTTGTTGGTTAATTTAAACTTTGGATATGAGATTTTGGTATCGAGTATTGATAACTTTCTAATTTAGAAAATAAAAAAGCCTTTTACTATTTTGAAAATCTCAATACACAATACTCATAATCTTATGTCTAACATTAGACTAATTTAACTAAATATATTTTTAACAAAAGAATATATTTGCACAAATCGTTGTTTTCTACGTTATGTAGTTATTACATGTTCAAATTTTGTAAAAATTTTTAAAATGAAAAAAATATTCCTAATTGCACTATCGTGTCTTTTTCTTTTTTCAACTTGTAAAAAGGATAATGATTTTCTTTTTGAAATGAAATATATCAATGACTTTACGATTAGTGCAGGTTTGAATCCTTTCTCTGGGACTCATATTTTTGAGCGAAATAGTATTCCTTCAAATGCACTCGCCATTTTTGCACAAAACACAACCACAGCAGCTGATTTATCTGAAATTAATCCAGGTACAGCCATTTTAAGTGGAATTTTTACACAGCCTGACAATGGCTATATTGAAGAAATTTCTATCAAAATGTTTCCGATGAGTGATCCTTCTTTTGAAAAAGAAATTTTTTATCATAATCAAATTCCTCTAAATTCAAGTGGGGACATGCCTTTGATTGGAACACTTGTCAACGCTAAAGATTTTTTGGTGGAAGAAGAATTTGGAATTCGAGTGGAATTAAGACTGAGAGATTTTTCACCTGAATCGGTGGAGATGAGATTGGACTTTTCGTTTTTTGCGAGATAAACAGGAAGAATCAAAATCAAAATGGCAATCAAAATCAAAAAAAATAAACGGTGATTATCCGTTTTTCGAAATTTTGATTTTGATTGCCATTTTGATTTTGATTATCTTCAACTATTTCACCGTTGCCAATTTCCGTTTTGATTGAAGTGAGGCAAGAGAAGCTGCTCCAATGATCCCCGCATGATTTAATAATTTAGCAGGTACAACTGGACAATCAATTTTAATTTGACTTTTATATTTTTCCATTTTTTTACTCGCCCCTCCTCCTAGTATAAAAAGATCAGGGGAAAACAAACGGTCAAGGTGAAGAAGGTATTCGTTGAATCTCTTGCCCCAATCACTCCAACTTAAATCTTCTTTTTTTCGAACTGAATCCGCCGCATAATGTTCTGCGATGCCTCCTTTAAATTTAAGATGACCTAACTCCGAATTGGGCAATAAGATTCCATCATGAAATATAGCTGAGCCTAAACCTGTGCCGATAGTAATCAAAATCACCACTCCTTTTTTTCCTTTTCCGACTCCATACTGCATTTCGGCAATACCTGCTACATCTGCATCATTACAAACAGAAACAGGACAACCTGTTGCTTCAGAAAATAATGTTTCGGCATTCATACCCATCCATTTTTCATCAATGTTAGCTGCTGAAAGTGCAACCCCATTTTTGACGATAGCTGGAAAGCCTACTCCTATTAATCCTTTCCATTCAAAATGCTCCACCACTTCTGTGAATACTTTGGCTACTGCTTTGGGCTTGGCAGGTTTGGGGGTGGATAATCGAAACCTTTCAGTTATTAATTCTCCCGTCGCTATATTTACAATAGCCCCTTTGATTCCTGACCCACCTATATCTATACCTAATATTTTATTTTCTGCCATTACTATTGATATGTTCAAAAAAAAAATTAAACGTTCTTTGACAATTTAAATTGATACTACTTGATGACTCGTATTTTCATTTTGACATCTTCGAGAGGTCGATTAGCTGGATTTTTAGGTGTAGATGCAATTTTATCAATTACCTCTAAGCCACTAATTACCCTCCCATACACTACGTAATCTTTATCCAAATGTGGCGTTCCGCCATAAGTTTTATACATTTCTCTTTGTTCGGGTGTGAACTTACAACCTTTTCTCTTTTCCAATTGATCTAACTGAGCATCCGTCAGCTGTGTTCCATGAACGATATAAAATTGTGAACCCGATGATTTTTTCTGAGGATTATTGGTACGTGCTGCACAAAGCGCTCCTTTGACATGAAAGAGTGAATCCACAAATTCAGGCATCAATTGATAACCTGGGCCACCATTTCCTAGTTGTGCATTCGGTTTAGCATTTCGAGAATTAGGATCTCCACCTTGAATCATAAATCCATTAATAACTCGATGAAATAATAAGTCATCATAAAATCCTTCTTCTGTTAATTTGATAAAATTATCTCTATGATTTGGAGTAGAATTATGAAGCAAAACAATCATGGTTCCCATTGTAGTTTCAATTTCTACTAAACATTGTTCAGGTGCATCAATTTTGATGATCTTATTTTTTGTACTGATTTTTCCTTCCTTGATTGCTTTTAGTGTAACTGTATATTCACCAGATTTAAAATATTGATGTGTTGGAGTTTCTTCGGAAGAAGTTTTTCCATCTCCAAAATCCCATTCGTAGGATTCTGCTTTTTTACTTTTATTTTCAAAAGTGATTTTCGCAGGGGCTGTTTTTACTTTTGTATCATTATAATTAAAATTCGCAATAGGTTTAGCACAAGATCCTAACAATAATGCCAACACGGCCCAAAGACCAAATATTTTTTTTGTAAAAAACATGATTTTTAAATTTTAAATAGTTTTTATCCTTTGAAAGTGCTTCCAGAACTTTGAGTTTCTGGAAGCACTATATAAGTCATAAATACAACACTACCTTTATTCTTATTCGTAAACGATTCTAACCTTCATCTTGACATCTTCAAATGGTCGGTTATTGGGGTCTGTGGGAGTCATTGCAATTTTATCGACAGCCTCCATGCCACTTACTACTTCACCATAAACGGTATAATCGTTATCAAGTGGATTAGGATAGCCTCCTTCTTTTTTATAGAGTTCTCTTTCGGCAGGTGTGTATTTAATTCCATGTTTTCTTTCTACACCATCAAGCATTGCATCTGTAACAGGAGAACCATGCACGATATAAAATTGCGAACCCGATGATTTTTTCTCAGGGTTGGGCGTACGAGCCGCAGCCAACGATCCTCTAAAATGATAATTCCCAATCTCGGGAGGAATCGTATATCCTGGGCCCCCCGTTCCTAATCTTGCTCCAGGTTGTGCATTCTTGGAATCAGGATCTCCTCCTTGGATCATAAACCCATTCATCACTCGATGAAAAAGTAAACCATCATAATATCCTTCCTTAGCTAGTTTGATAAAATTATTAGTATGACCGGGAGTACTTTCGTATAGCTTCACTTTAATCGTACCCATGTCAGTTTCGATGAGTGCATAAGGTGAAGATTTTCCACAACTAAAAAACATTAAAAATGCTACTATAAAAAATAGTAAAGACAATTTTTTCATATTCGTAAATATTGTTTCTTTTTAAAAATTTGATTGTTTATTTAAACTGGTGACTCGTTTCTACATACTTTAAAAAATATGGATTTAACAGTTTTCGATATGAATAACTATTTAACTAATCACGAATTACAATTAATTACTCTTCCTCGTCTTTTAGGTTTTTAAAATATTCTATGACTTTGGTTTTAATTAATTCTTCTTGAGCTCTTACCCCTTCAACGGGTATTGGTTTTATAACATCAAAATGTGGCCATCCATCTGCATCTCTTCCTTTAAATTTGAAATAACCATCTGGTTCTAACAATGTACATACGGCAACGTGCATCAAATCTTGTTTTTCTTCTTTGGTAAAAGAATCACCAAATCTCCCCAGTTCTTGAATACCTATCAAAAACAAAATATTATTCAAATTAGGTAGATCAGACCGTCCCATTGATTTTTTCACAACGTGCCTGACTCGCAACCAATTATAATCTAATTCCCATTCTTGCATGGTCTTTTTTTGACTGCAAATATAGTAATGAATAATTAAAAATTAAGAATGAATAATTTCAAATACTGTATTCACCATACTATGAAAATTATTCATTTTTCATTCTTAATTATTCATTACCATCATCCTTCTTGGAAAATAGCCTGAATCTTGGAAGCTCTTCGAGCTGGTCCCCAAGAAGCTAATAATCCAATTAAAACTACGACAATAGAGACAACTATAAAATCAGGAAAACGCATACTGGCGGGGTAAATATCAATTATAGAACCTGGAGGCATCGTAACGATACCCCATTTTTGATGAATGACATAAAGAACAATGGATAATATAATTCCTAAAATCAAACCTAAGAGGGTCAATAGCAATCCATTATTTAAAAATATATTTCGAATTTGATGGTTTTCGGCACCCATTGATTTAAGGATCGCGATGTCTTTTCTTTTATCCAAAACAATTACCCATAACGCTCCTACCATATTAAAAGCGACCAGAACCATTGCAAAACTTATCAATGCAAACCCTAACCATTTTTCCATATTTAAAACATTAAAATAGGTTTCTTCCTGTTTGAATCGATCTTTGATTTCAAAACGATCTCCGACAACCCTCTTGATTTCTGCGATGGTATTTTTGAGATTGGCATCTTCTTTAATTCTTATTTCTAAGGCAGAAAGTTTATTGGGTAGGCTCAATAATTTTTGGGTAAAATCAAGCGAAGTAAAAACATATCTATTATCCAAATCCTCTTGATAGGCTGCAAAAACACCTGAAGGATTTATGGAAACTTTTTTAAAAGGTTTGGATGTGGGACCGACTTTTTTTCTTTTGGCAGAATAGATATTAAGTGAGGTTAAAAAATCATCGATATTGAGAGAAAGTTTACGACGAACACCTGCGCCTACGACCGCCATATTATTTCCATTTAATTTTAACCGAAATTCTCCTTCTCTGATAATCGTATCAATACGATTCACTTTGACAAAATTTTCATCTACACCTTTTATAATTCCAAATGTTTGGTCATTATCGTATTCAAAAAAAGCAACTTCTTCTAATGTTTTTGAAATAAATTCTACACCTTCTATTTTTTCTAATTGTGCAATATCAATGGAATCTTGTGAAAAGGTTTTACCCGTAAAAGGGACAACTTTAACATCAGGATTGTAAGTATTAAAAAATCCGGTCAACAGATCTTCCAAACCATTAAATACAGAAAATAACAAAATCATCACCGCCGTTCCAATGGCAATCCCAAAAACAGAAATCCCCGAAATAACATTAATCGCATTCGTGGATTTTTTTGAAAAAATATATCGCTTAGCAATGTCGAAAGGTAAATTCATATTATAATAACTATTTTTTTATCCAGTTTCTTGCAATTATTGGAATTCTTTCTAACACTTCTTTTCCAAAAATAACTTCATCAACTAATCCCATATGTGTTACATCAATTAATCTACACAAATAGGATTTACCCATTCCCCACCATGTAAAATGAGAATCAATAATAAGATAATGCTCAATCTTTAAATTTAGATTATTTTGAATCTCTAGCAACTCCCATCCATCAAGTTGAGTTTCGTAAACACCATCAGCAACCCTACTTCCAAATGTAGTTGTGTAGTAGTATTCTTTTATTTCCCAAATTGCTTGAGGATTGGTAGGACTAGGAAAAGCACCATCTACTCTTCTCGATAATGATCTTTTTGGAAAATTATTTTCGGTTATTGCAGTTAAACTTTTGGGATCGTAATCACACGTAGCATTTCCTATTTCCTTTTCTATAAGCATATTAACAATCCCAGTAAGAAAAGCAAAATCCTTTTTTTCATTCCTTTGCTTGTTCATAGGTAAAGGACATTTAGGCTTTAATTTTCTTTTTAGATCATAAAATATCTTTTTTGCATCTTTTTGATCCATCAAATTTGGTTCAACAATGTTTGTGAGTACTTCTCCTCTAAACTTCATATAGTCAATAATAAGTTGTCCATATTGAGTGAAATTATCCTTTTTAATCAATTTTGAGAAATCTAGATTTAACTCCCCAAATTTAGTTTTGATTTCAGTTGGAGTGGGTATTACAAAACCACCATCAGGAAATTTTTTAGACTTCCTTCTTGTATATCCAATTTTCTGGTTTATCAATTTTACATTAGCCCAAAATTCGAAGTCTTGGTTTTTAAATTTTTCGTTTAATTTCATCCAGGTTATTTTCAAATTTTTCAACAAATTCATTTAGGGAAATACCAAGAGCTTCAACGATTTTTTTTAGTTCGATAATATCAACCCGTCTTTCACCATTTTCAATTTTACTGATAAAGGACTGTGGTACTTTAAGTTTTTTCGCAAGATCAATTTGTCTTAATCCCACCCCAACTCGTAAGCTATAAAGTGTTTTAAGTAAAATTTTATGTTCCTTGCTATTTAAACTCTTTTCCATACATGTAAAAGTAAATCCTAATTTAGGATATACCATATTAGGATATTAGCACACTTTGAATTACCTTGCAAAAAAAAATAAACATGCAATTATCATTAGATAGTAAATTTGCTACATATGTTCCACCTAAATCTCAGTTATTAAAATGGGTAGGAAATAAACATAGATTTGCTGGTGAAATTACGCGATATTTTCCAACAGATTTTAATACTTTTTATGAACCCTTTTTAGGAAGTGGAGCTATATTGGCAACAGTTGCTCCTTCAAAGGGAATTGGTTCTGATGTATTTAAACCATTGATGGATATTTGGCAAAAGTTAAAATCTGACCCAAATGAATTAATCGAATGGTATTCAGCTCGTAGAAATAGAATAGAAAAAGAAGATAAAAAAATAGTGTATGAAGATATAAAAGCCTCTTTTAATAAAAACCAAAATGGTGCTGATTTTTTATTTTTAACCCGATCATGTTATGGAGGAATTATCAGATTCAGAAAAACTGATGGGTATATGAGTACACCATGTGGCGTACATACTCCGATCCCTGTTCATTCATTTGCTAAAAGAGTAAAAGAATGGAATAATCGATTAAAAAAAGTAAGTTTTTTAAATATTGATTATAAGGAAGCTTTTGAAATGGCCAAAGAAGGTGATCTAATTTACTGCGACCCTCCTTATAGCCATAGTCAAAGTATTCTTTATGGTGCCCAAGATTTTAGTCTAATTGATTTATTTGAAAAAATAAAAGAAGCAAAAAGTAGAGGTGTTAAAGTAGCTTTGAGCATCGATGGAAAAAAGAAATCTGGAAATCTTATTTGTGATATTCCAATCCCTGAAAACGTTTTCAATGAAGAGATATTCATAAGTGTTGGAAGATCAATGTTACGAAGATTTCAAATGGAAGGTCAAACCTTAGAAGCTGAAGTTGTTTCAGATCGTTTACTATTGACCTATGATATTAATTAATTAACTGCAACGCATCATAAACAATACTCTGCATCCTCGGTCTAAAATCTTCTCCGCCCCATTTATTTTTTCTCATAGAAGGAAAAGTTCTGTTAGTCAAAACAATATAAATTAAATTTTCATCAGGATCAGCCCATGCACAAGTACCAGTAAAACCTAGGTGCCCAAAAGTATTCGCAGAAGCTTTCTCTGACATATTTTGTGAACGACTACTGTCTAATTCTTTCATATCAAAACCAATACCTCGACGAGTACATTCTGTATGTCGGTTTGTAAATAATCGAACGGTGGAAGGGCTGAAAAATTGCTCACCTCCATAGTAACCTTCATTCAAAAGCATCTGCATAATAATCGCCAAATCATTGGCATTAGAAAACAACCCCGCATGTCCACTCACCCCTCCAAGCATTGCTGCCCCCATATCATGTACATGACCTTGCACTCTTTTTTGTCTCCAATACCTATCATCTTCTGAAGGTGGAATTACTGATTTTGAAAATTTTTCTAATGGATTAAAAGTAGTCGTATGCAATCCTAATTTTTTATAAAAATGCTGATCTGCATATTTATCCAAAGATTGTTTTTTGACTTCTTCAATAGTTTGAGCGACCAAATAAAATGCTAAATCACTATATCGATATCTTCGAGTGGACAATAGTTCAGAGTCATAAATTAATTTCCACATTTCTCCGATATAACTTTCTTTCATAAAAAGTTTATCCGCAACTTGAATGTTATAAGTTTCACTTTTTTTACTACTGTAATATTTTGGAAGTGGTTTTTTTCTTTTGGAAACAGTAGCTTCGAAAAAAGGAATCCATGGTTTGAGTTGTGCACGATGCGCCATCATATCGAGAATGGTCATATTCTCTTTATTAGTTCCTTTCAGGACTGGTAAATAATCACTTGTTCTACCATTAATATTAACCTCTCCATTTTCATATAATTTCATCATGGAAATGGTAGATGCTGCAATTTTTGTAATAGAAGCCAAATCATAAATATCCGTTTTTTGTACTCGCCGTTTCTTGGAATAAGTATGATGACCGTATGCCTTATTGTAGACGATTTTTCCATCCTTAGCCACCAACACAACTGCCCCAGGTGTTGCTTTCATATCCATTGCCTCTTGCATCAAACCATCAATCTCTGTTAATTTTTCAGAACTCATTCCCACACTTTCAGGAGTTCCAAAACCTAAGCGCAACAAACTCTGAGTCGTCACCCCCATATTAAATTTACTTTTTGACGAAGCCGTCACAGGCAATCGACCATCTATCGCAAATGCGCCAAACAATGCTTGTGCAGCAATCTCTTGGGTTTCCTCATCTTCATTGTAAGCTTGCAACACATAATCTACATTATCAAAATATTTTAAAGCATAAGGATTTCCAAAGTGTACTAAAACAACTTTAGTTTGTTTACGAAGCGCATCAATAAAACCTTTTTCTTCAACGGTCAAACCAAATCCTTTTTTTGCATAACTACTCAAATCATGTACGCTGACAAAAACAACATCTTTATCTTTTACAGATTTTATCAATTGTTTTTGTTTGGACGAACTTACTTTTTTAGGTGCCGTGAAGTGTGGCATATCTTTATAAAAAGAAAGGGTCTTTTGAAATTTTGTAGTAGCCTTTGCTCCAAGACTAATGGATGCAAATGTCGTTTTTTCAACATCCCTAAATGGTATCAAATCATCTGGGTTCCGTACCAAGGTCATTGAATTTTGAATCAACTTATTTTTTAAAATAAGTGCTTGAGGTGTATTTAATTCTTTTCGAAGATTAGTTGTTTTGATCGGTGTGTAGGTGTGAAGACCTAATCGGAATTTTGCACGCAATACTTTTTTGACACTCTCTTCGATACGAGATTCAGGGAGCGTACCTTCAGCAACGTACCGCTTGATTTCTACTACACATTTTGCAATATCATCAGGCAAATCCAAAACATCATTTCCTGCCATTAACGATTTGGCAGCAATTTCACCAGGTGCAAAATGCTTGGCAACACCTTTCATTTCTAAAGCATCCGTAAAAATTAAACCTTCGAATCCTATTTCATTTTTCAATAAATCTGTTACTGCTTTTGGAGAAAGTGAGGTCGCTAAATTTTTGGTATCATCAATATTAGGAACACTCAAGTGAGCAACCATCATACTTTGTACGCCATGCTGTGCCAACACTTTAAATGGAAATAATTCCAAACTATCCAACCGCTGCCGACTATGATTAATGATTGGTAAATCCAAATGTGAATCTACATCCGTATCACCATGTCCAGGAAAATGTTTTGCGCAAGCGATGATATTTCCATCTTGCATTCCTTTCATGTACATATAACTTTTGGCAGCTACATTGTAGCGATCCTCACCAAAAGAACGGGTATTGATAACAGGGTTATTTGGATTGTTATTGACATCGACTACGGGTGCGAAATTAACATGTATTCCAAGACGACGACATTGACGAGCAACCTCTTGTCCCATTTCATACAACAAACGATTGTCTTGAATAGCTCCTAAAGTTAATTGTCTTGGAAAACTGATTCCGTCTTTTTTAAATCGCATTCCTAGTCCCCACTCTGCATCGACTGCAATCATCAAAGGAATCTTGGAAAGGGATTGATAACGGTTCGTCAATTCGGCTTGCTTCTCAGGCGTACCTTGAAAAAAAGTCATTCCTCCAACATGGTATTTACGGATTTGTTCTTCCACCCAATCCGTATGTTTTTTTCCTAAATCAGAATGTGCTCTGATTGAAAATAATTGCCCAATACGTTCATCCAAATTCATCGCATCATAGGCCGCATTGACCCATGCTTCTTCTTCGTCAGAATTATTGGTTTGGTAACTAAAAAGTGGTGGTTGTGGTTCTCCCGCGCTGATGCAGAAGAATGTGATTAGGAGGAGGGTAAGCATTTTTTCTTTCACGCGTTTGCCTTTTCTAAAAATTAAAAAATTCTCCAAGGGTGGAGATAGTGTTTCT
>CAKZSH010000365.1 GCA_937918905.1 uncultured Saprospiraceae bacterium | reverse complement strand
TCAAGTTGCGGATAAATTTGATTGATGATTTTGTATTTAAAAAATGGTATTGGGATGATGTGTATTGGGTATTGAGAATGGTTCGTAGTCCCAATACTTAATACCCACAATCTCAAATCAAATTATCCGCAACTTGAATTATTTAATAGTATTGAAACTATGCGTATTGGGTATTGGTACGTATTCTCAATACCTTTATTTTAAAGGCTTTCAGAAGATCGTTCCTGTTCCAAAAAATACTCCGTAAGCATTTATCCCTAGTGCATAATTAGCTCCAATGTACATTACAAAATGCTTTCCCTGCTGTAACCGAAACCGCCCTGCCATGATAGGTGCAAATCGCAATTGCTTATCCTCATCAAATAAAACACTACCAAAAGGCCCAGCTTCAAATTCAATTTTCGATTCTTTATTAATGTTTATTTCAAAAAAACGGTACTCAATTCCAGCCCCAAACGCAGGAGAAGCCTTCTCTGAAATCAATTGACCATTGACTAAAAATTGCTTGGTCTCAATGGGAAGGTTAAAAAATAAAGGAATCCGCCAATTGTGATCTGGTCGAAACTGAAGTAAAAAAACTAAAGCAGAAGTAGGCACTACAATCGCATTGTCTGCCTTAAAATCTATGATTTTACTATCAGGAATAAACAAAAGATTTTGTCCAAAACTAAGTTCAAACAAACGTTTTTCTTGAAGCGTATCTGAAGAGGATTGAGCGAAAATAAAAATACTATAGGTCGATAGAATTATTAAAAATAAATACTTTTTCATTGTTGAATTATTTTTTTGGAAAAAATACTTTTTGCTCAGATTTTACTTTAGTTTCAATTTGAATTTCTTCACAATTATTAAATTGCATTAACGCATTTATTCTTTTCCTAAAGGCATTAAAAAAGGTTTCCGATTTTTTTACGTTGTTTTCCCAAACTAAGTTTTTCACAAGAAGCATTTTCTTTTTTCGATCTGCTTTCAAATCTATTTGCCCCATAAATTCCGTTCCATATAAAATAGGCAAACTAAAATATCCAACCTTCCTTTTTGCCGCAGGCACATAGCATTCTAAAATATATTCGAAATCAAACAATGTTTTTAACCGATTCCGTTGAATAATTAAATTATCAAATGGAGAAAGCACATGAACTTGTTTTTTATTTTTTTTAGGAGAAAAATTGGATAGTATATTTGGTAACGCAAAATAACTTTCACCTGTTAGTGTTTTTATTTCTACTTCTTCGAGTGTTCCATTTTTCACCATTTTTCCTAAAAGTAAATTCAATCGTTTTCGATCTATTTTTAATAAATATCCAAATTCTCTCGCCTTCATCAATCCTTGAGCCGTTAATTCTCTTTTGATTAAATATTTAAAATACTCCTCTTCGGTTGGCATTTTTGTATTTACATTGTTAGGCAAGGCTCTCTCTGGTAAGTCAAATTTCTTTTGAAAACCTTGTCGCTTTACAATCATAATTTTACCTTCCATAAATAATTGCATGATCGATTGATTGATAGGATTTTTCATCCAAGGGATGTCAGTTTTGATTTTTTCTTTTTTAAAATCACGAGACATCAACGCACCTTCTGCTTTGATTCTGTCAAGGATGTATTTCATGTTTTTGGGATCACGCTTATACCAAAAACCATCACCTGCTCCTACCTGGCTTTTTCTGATAAGGGAAAACCGATAATCTTTCATGGGCAAATAACTCGCCGCATGTGCCCAATAGTCGAAGACTTTTTTCTCCTTTAAAAGTTGAGAAAGTTCTTCGGGTTGGTACTTGGGATTACGAGTCCAAAGGACATGGTGATGCGTACGTTGGATGACGGAGATCGTGTCAATTTGGAGGTAACCCAATTTTTGAATGATTTGTTCGGTAGATTTTTTTTCAAAATCAAATTGATTTGAAATGATGAATTGACGAGCGGTTTTTAAGTTTATCTTTTGCATTTTTTTTTGAGTGTTATGGTGAGATGGGAACACGGATGACACGGGTGCAGCGGATTTCACGCGGATCTTTCTTGGTCGTGTTTGGATTTTCTTTTAACGTGTTTGGGATTTTTCGGTGGTCGTGTTTAAATTGGATTTTTATTTGAAAAAACCTTTCTTTTAAATTCTGGTTCTTCTCCGAAATTTAATAGTAAGCCTACTTCCATATCAGTTGCTTTAAGGTAATTTTGTAATTGTAATTCATCTGTTTTATTTAATGTCTTATTGGCTTTAAGTTCTAGAATCACAACACCTTCAACTACAATGTCTGCAAAGTAATTTCCAACTTCAACACCTTTATAAAATACTTTAACTTGTTGCTGCTTTTCACAATATATTTTATTTTTCCTCAACTCGACAATTAATGCATTTTCATAAACCTTTTCTAAAAAACCATATCCTAATTTATTATAAACATTATAAAATGCACCAATCACTTCAGAAGTAATTTCTTCATGTTTCATTAGTTTTCCTATTTTAGTATGCTAAATTATTTAAATCAAATTCCAAAAAAAACACGTCCAAGAAAAAATCCAAACACGTTAAAAGAAAATCCAAACACGACCAAGAAAGATCCGCATAAAATCCGCCGCACCCGCGTCATCAGTGTTCCCATCTCACCATCCAATCGAATTAATAAAATCCATCCTCTCCAATAATTCTCATTTTTTTCCAAAAATATAAAAGTCTTTTCTTTTATCGCAAAAAAATTAATCATTGCAAATGGCTAAACTTTTTTTAATTTCGGCATCATTTAAAATTTAACCTTCAATCTGAAATTATGATAATCAAATGCCTCCCTTTCTATCAACTCAACTTGGATGAAATATATCAATCAATGGCACTCCGTCAAGAAGTTTTTGTGGTAGAACAAAACTGTCCTTACCTCGATGCTGATGGAAAAGACCAAGACGCTTGGCACTTGATGGGATTTGATGAAGCCAACAATTTGATAGCTTACACTCGACTTTTACCCAAAGGAATTTCTTACGAAAAATACGCCTCAATTGGTCGAGTAGTTACTTCACCTAAAGCAAGAGGGGAAGGCGCAGGGAAAGAAATTATGACTGCTTCTATTGAGTGGTGTGCAAAGTTATTTCCTAATCAACCTGTCAAAATTTCAGCTCAAACTTACCTTTTAAAATTTTATAAAAATCTTGGATTTGAACCTGTGGGAGAAGGTTATTTAGAAGATGATATTCCACATATTGGAATGATCCTCAAGTCGTAACTTGTTAATACCATTTAAAATGGTAAGTATTCAAAATAAATTGAAAGAAAAAATAAGCCACAACTGTTCCAATCAAAAGTGAAATAATAAAAACGATCAGGTTTCTTTTTTTCCTTGCTTGAATAAATTTTTGATTACTTTTTTGACTTTTTATCAATTCCAATTCTGTTGGTTTTCTAAATTGATATTTAGTATCCAAATTTACAGTTTGATTAAAATAAGCTTTTCTAAATTTATTGGATTTACTTTTTAGTGTAGCATTATTTTTAACTCGGTTGGCCATATCTACTGCATGTCCCATAACTTATTATTTTAGTAAAAAATGTTCTTTGAATTTAGCTTTTTTTCAAAGATAGAATTGAGTTTCTTCGACAAAGGGGAGGATTTCATTTACGAACCTCGGACTCCCGAAAATTCGGGAGACCGTGGTTCGTAAAACTATTTCGCAATCAAAAACTTACCACTAATAATTTGCTCAGTTCCCAATTGCACTTGAACAAAATAAATACCAGCTTGATAATTTTTTACATCAAAAAATAAAGGTGAGGAAGATGGAGTATTAAAAAATTGACTATCTAACAATTGTCCGAGACCATTGAATATTTTCACATTACCTGAAGTGTGGATTGTATTTTCTATTTCAATAAATAATACTGAATGTGCAGGATTAGGAAATAATTGAACAGATGAAACCTGTTTTTCAATATTCGTATTACTAACTAATCCATCGCACTCACAGTTAGAATTGATGACATCATTCTCAGTATCAGGATCGTTATCATCGCAGGCATCACCTATGTTGGGGCCATCACAATTATCCGCTGCATCCAAATCACAAAGTCCATCTACATCATTATCTAACAATACTCCTCCGCCACACATGCAATCATCTTGTATTGCCTCTCCTACAGTACAATCATCACCATCATCGCAAGTACTACCTATGTTGGGGCCATCACAATTATCTGCAACATCCGTATCACATAACCCGTCATTATCATTATCTAACAATGCTCCTCCGCCACACATACAATCATCTTGTATTGCCTCTCCTACCGTACAATCATTCCCATCGTCACAACCATCACCTATGTTTGGACCAAGGCAGTTATCCATCATATCTAAATCACAAAGCCCATCAGCATCCACATCAAGAATATTCCCACCTGAACAAGTACAATCAGATTGTACTATTTCTCCAACTGTACAATCATCACCATCATCGCAAGGATCTCCTATCGTCAAACCTAGATTTTGACAAAACAATGGATTGATTCCAATGCACGAGCAATCCACATCTATCATATCATTCACAGTATTGGGATTACCATCATCACAATCATCTCCTATATTTGGACCAACACAATTATCTGCTACATCTGTATCACATAAGCCATCATTATCCATGTCCACTAGTGTTCCTCCAGCGCATTGGCAGTCAGCTTGAAAAGTTTCACCCGAAGTACAAGGGTCGCTATCATCACATAAACCACCAACCGTACATGATATTCCTTGAAATTCAAAAGCTCCCAAATCAACAACACCTCCATTTGCAAAATCGAAAATTCGATCATTCCCATCCAAATCAACTAAGAGTCCAGGTGGTAATAATAGATTGTCTCCAATATTAATCGCAGGAGAATTAATTTGCAAATGCATATCTCCTAACAATTCATTTACAAATAATGGATCAACATCAATATTTGCCCCATCATCTATTCCATAAAATAGATTCCAATTCGCTCCACTTCCATTCGAATTTTTAATTAAGGAATTTTGGATATTGACATCACAATTAGAAAACTCTTCTGGAGGACCAAAATTTGGATCCCCAGAGGTATTCACTATTTCATCTCCATTATTCCAGAAAATACAATTATAAATTTTTGGTTTTGCCCAAGCATTATTACTCAATGCACCTCCACCATGCGTGGCTGAATTATTAAGAAATGTACAATTTGACATAATTGGATTAGACCAATTATTAAACATCGCACCACCAACTCCCATATCAGGAATGATCGCATGATTATTAAAAAATGTACAATTTACCATCCTTTGGGTCGTCTGATCGCTATACATTCCACCGCCACGATATGCACCTGTATTATTATAAAAAATACAATTCTCAAGTGAAATTGTAGATTTATCATTATAGTTTCCACCACCGCCATAACCAGCATTATTTCCATAAAAGAAACAATTCCTTACTGTAGGCGAAGCTTGCTTATTATATAAACCACCACCAACATGATTTGGAGGAGCAATGTTAGCATTTCCTCCTACCACATGAAAACCATCTAAAACTGCTGAAGAATCAATTAAATTATTAAAGTTAAAAATGACGTGATAAGAATTTTCATCATTATTAGTAGCGGGCATGGTCGAATAATCATCATCTCCCAATAGATCACCGCTTAAAGTTGTAACATTAGTTCTCCAATCTCTTTGATTGAGATTGGTTTCCGTTCCCTCAAAACCACCATAAAGTGCTAAGTCATTTCTCATAACAAAAAATACAATTCGATTGGCCATAGCACTATTAGCAGCAAAACTCGGAGTATAAGTTCCCTCTGCTACCCAAATCTCAGTTATGTTGGGACACACATGAGCATTATCCAAAGCATCTCTTACCTCGGCAAAAGCATTTGCCCAAGAAGTGCCATCTCCTGAGGTAGTTACATCTTTATCAACAAATAACACATTACCAGTTGGGCAGTTTAGACAAGATTCACCATAAGTGAGTATTGGGAAAAAAGAAAGTAGGATAAATAGAAAAAAAGAAAAATTTGTAAAATTCCTTTTAACCATTCCTTTATGCAGGAATTGAGTATGTTCTATTGGGCACATAGTTTTTATCTTTTGAAAACTAAAGTAAGTATTCTTACTTACTTTAAAAATACAAAATGTTCCTCTAGTTATTCATTTTAAAGGAACTTTTATCTCTTTTACAATGGTTTTAGGTGAAATTAGATTTTTCCTTAATACTAGGAAAATAAAATTATCGTTTTACAATACCCTATTTTTTCCTAAATTAGCCCCTTATCATGTTGCAACAACCCGTCATAGTAACCATTTTATTATTATTATCCTCTTTTTGTTTTGGACAAGAGGTGGAAGATCGAATTCTTGAGGCTGAGAACCTAGTAGGAAAAGAACAAGCAGCAGCCTATCAAGATATAGGTTTACACTTTTACAATCAGGAATTTACCATCAAAGCTAAGGAGTATTTTAAAAAATCACTCGCCGTATCAAAAGGAATAAAAGATACCTTGGGCCAAATGAATGCCCTTAAAGGATTGCTCCGAACCGCTTACCATAAAGAAGATAGTATTGCTTTAGCTGATAATTATGCAGGCAATTTAGAAAACCTTGCAGTTGATTCTGATAATAAATTAATGCAAGCTTATGTGTTACATCACTATGGTCGCTCCAATAAAGAAAACTTTCAACTCTCCATCAAAAGGCTTCAGCGAGCTGTGAAAATTTATGAGGATTTAGGAAAAAAAGAATCTACAAGTATTGTGTATCAAGAACTTGGAGAAGCATTGTTAGATTCTATGCCCGATCAAGCTTTAATGTATTTTGGAAAAAACTTAGACCTTGCCATTGAACTCAAAGATTCTACGGCTATCAATTTAGCTCGAAGTAATATGAGTAGTGCTTGGATTGCTATGGGCGCATATTCTGATGCTCGAAATTTTTGTGAACGAAGTATCGAACTTGCTGAAAAAACAAATGACCAAGATATTTTAGCTTACAATTATTTACTGATTGGTATTTCTTATAAAAAAGAAAAAAACTTTCCTAAAGCTATTGAATATGCCTTGCAGGGCAAAGAAATTTGTGAAGCTAATAACTTGATGGATAAAAAACAATACACTTACCAACTGCTCAAAGAGATTTATAATGAACGTGGTGAAGTTACTGAAGCCTTCGATTATTTCACAAAGGAAAACGAGATCAAAGAGATTCGAGAAAAAGAAAAAACAGCAAATAAAATAGCTGCTGTCAATGCTCAATATGAATTAGAGAAAAGGGATCAAGAAATCGCATCCATGAAAAAAATCGCTTACTACGAAAATTTAGTGAAAAATGCGATACTTATTTTATTGGCAATTGCAGCTTTGATTTTATACATGTTCAATGTTAGACGACGACTTAAAGTACAACTTCAAAAGGAGGAACTCGAAAAACTTAAAGTGGAACAAATGCTTGAACAAGAGGAAAGAGATCGCCTCAAGGAACGATTGGAATATAAAGAAAGAGAACTAGCCAGCAACATGATGTTTATACTTCAAAAAAATAAAATGCTTACTGACTTGAAAGAAAAAATTGGAACGATCAAAGTTTCCAATGATGAGAACCTCCGCAAACAGGTCAAAAGTCTTGATCATAATATTGATATGAATATGAACTTCGATGATGATTGGCAAAATTTTAAATTGCATTTTGATGAAGTTCATCCTAACTTTTTTGAAAAATTATATCAAGAAGCGAATACGCTTAACTCCAACGAAACTCGTTTTTGTGCCTACATCCGTATGGGGCTCACCACTAAAGAAATTGCTCAACTTATGGCAATCAGTCCTGGTAGTGTTCAAAAGGCACGGTATCGTTTGAAGAAAAAATTAAAACTTGAAAAGGAGAAAAATTTAATCGAATATATTGCTAATTTATGATTATTTTTTTTGCCAGAGATTAACGCTGATTTTTATGATTATCGAAAAACGCAATATCGAAAAAATCATAAAAAATCAGCGTTAATCTGCGGCAAAAAAATAATCAATTCTCCTCATCATATCTAATCACACCCATTACCGTCTGTTGATTAATTCTTGAAGCAACGGGGTAGGCATAAATCTTTTCATAAATTTGGTTAATAGGAATTTCAGCTTCCATCGCAAGGGTAAGTTCTTGCATCAACTCTCCAGCATTAGGCGCAATAATACTCCCTCCTAAAATTTTTCTTTTTTTATTCCAAAAAGTTTTTGGCGTTAAAAACAAGGTGATTTTTCCATAAGTATATTCATCTACAATAGCTCGGTCATCATGCCCAAAATCTTGATCTTGTCTCCAAAAATTGATTCCTTTGTTTTGTAATTCTTCCTCTGTCATTCCAAATGTTGCAATTTCAGGTTGCGTAAAAGTTACCCATGACAAATATCTCGCATCATGTTTTTTATTAAAATTATGCTTAAAATTATAACTCAACAAACGAGTATGCATTTCTGCACCATGAGAAAACTGATACATTCCTGCAGCATCTCCTGAAGCAAAAACACGATGATTGGAAGTTCTTAAATAATCATCTAAAATCATTCTACCTCGCTCATCCGTTTTAATTCCTCCTTTTTCTAATTCCAAATCTTCCAAATTCAACACTCGCCCAATTGCCATCAATACGGCATCAAATTCTATTTCCATTTTTCCTTGCCCCTTCACATCTACGATTGCGGTATTCGAATTTTCAAATTCAGAAAGACTCGCATTGCAAATAATTTTCATTCCTTCTTTTTCTAATTCACCTTGCAGTATTTCGCTATAGGCTGCTCTTTCTTTTCCTAAAATTCGATCACCTCGATTAACTAAAGTTACCTGCGAACCAAAACGTTGAAAAGTTTGAGCCATCTCACAACCAATCGGCCCACCTCCTACCACTAAAAATCGCTCAGGCAATTCCGTCATTTCATAAAATAAATTTTCGTTGGTAAAAATTTTGACCTGATCGATTCCTTTAAATGGAATATGGCGAGGTCGTGAACCTGTCGCAATAATTATTCTTTCGGAAGTAAAATATTCATCTCCTACTTGAATGGTTTTTTCATCAACAAAAGAAGCCGTCCCTATTTTCAAATCAACACCTTGGGAGCGTAGATAATCAGCACTTTCATGCGCACGAATGACTGCTTGTTTGGTATGTACATAATTTAAAATCTTTTTCATATCAGCCTTACCACTAACATTCAATCCAAACTGACTTGATTTTTTTGCACCATGAAATTGTTTAGCCAAGTGAATCAAAGCCTTACTCGGAACACATCCAAAATTAAGACAGTCGCCTCCGATATGGCTTTCCTCCTTATCAATGACTAATGGCTTCCAACCCATTTTTTGAGCCATCCCAATTGCCCCCAATCCTGCCGAACCGCCACCTATTATTATTATATCAAAATTTTGAACTTGCATACTTGATTTTTTTTGTCTGTAAAATACATGTTATTAAAAAAGATAAGTTTCGCAGTTACGACAAATAGGTAAATGATAATTTTTACATTCCATGTGATTTGTCAATCAACAAAAATATTAAACCATTTCAATAACTTTTCTCCCAACACTTCTTATTTTCACAAAAACAAAATAATATGATCGAAAAATTACCTTACTCTAAAACCAACGACTACACTATCACTCAAGCCAATGCTCGAAGAAAAGTAGTCAGTAAACATACCAAAGTTAATTTTCAACATACCAATCAATACTCTAGTTGTTGCGGATGAATGGGTTTCTAGTCATGAAACGTATGGAAGAAATCGACCTTGAATGAATATCGAACAAGGAACAAGGAATTTTGAAGTATGACGAATACTTGTGAAAAGTAAAATCACAAGCATTCGAGAACTTCAAAATTCCTTGTTCCTTGTTCGATATTCGATATTCATTTCTTCAAAAAAAATTATGTACAATACTCCTAAACCCATTTATCGTTCACCACTTCGGACTTGGTTAGGTAAAAGATATTTTACCTTAAAACGGTATTTAAAATGGTATGGAGGAAAAACGAAATTTGCAAAAAAACAAACTAAAGAAATACTTCCTACAAAAGTTTTTGAGCATCAATCTATCTTACTTCGCCAACTAAAAGATGTGGACATGCATCTTCAACATAGCAAAGTTCAAAATTTAAAAATTGCTTCTAAAAATCTTCACAATTTAATTATCCAACCCAATGAAGTTTTTTCTTTTTGGTACCGAGTAGGTAGAACAACAAAAAGAAAAGGTTATCAAACTGGAATGATGTTGCACAATGGAAAAGTAGTGAAAGGAACAGGTGGAGGACTTTGTCAAATGGGAAATTTAATTTTTTGGATGGCATTGCATACGCCATTGACGGTAGTAGAAAGATGGCGGCATAGCTACGATGTTTTCCCTGATTCTAATCGAACTTTACCTTTTGGAAGTGGTGCTACTCTTTCTTATAATTATATTGATTTGCAATTAAAAAATGAAACCAATCAACCTTTCCAATTACAAATTTGGTTATCAGAAAAGTATCTTCATGGTGCATTTTTAACACAAAATAAAATTCCACATTTTTATAAAATTGTAGAAAAAAATCATCTCATCCAAGGAGAAGCATGGGGAGGCTACACCCGCCACAACCAAATCATTCGTCAAGTTTTTAATAAAAAAAACAACGCCTTACTGACCGAAGAATTGGTTACCGAAAATCACGCAATCATGATGTATCAACCTTTTTTAGACGGTCGCTGCACTTGACGGTCGTTTGCTTCGCATCACTTGACGGTGGACGGTCGCTGCGCTTGACGGTTCGAATAATTTTGATCTACATTCTATTGATCTTCAAGTGATGCGAAGCAAACAACTGTCAAGCAAAGCGATCGTTTTTTTTTATATTTGCATTTTTAGAACTCAAATAAACTTGTTATGATTCAACGAATTCAAACTATTTTTTTAGTGCTTGCAGCAGCTTGTGCCTTTGGA
>CAKZSH010000364.1 GCA_937918905.1 uncultured Saprospiraceae bacterium | reverse complement strand
CAACGCCTCAAAGAAATAAAAGCAACTGGAAGTGCTATGATCATTCCAGTAAAATTTCCAACTGCATATGATGTGGAAGATCCTTACGATGCGATGTTGGTTTCCTTGACCCAATTAAAACATTGGGAATTGGCACCAAGTAATTTAGCACGAATGTCAAAAGAAGGAATTGAATTTACATTGACAGCAAGTGGCTTGGATAAAAAAACAGAATTTTTAAAGAATGTAAAAAAAGCAATCAAGCATGGTTTGTCTGCTGAGGAAGCATTGAAAGCGATGACACATACCCCTGCAAAAATGATGGGCGTTTCCAATCAAGTTGGAAGTTTGAAATCAGGACACCTAGCTAATTTTATCATTACCTCTGGTGATATTTTTGGAGAAAAAACTAAAATTCATCACAACTGGGTACGCGGTAAAGCTTTTGTTATAAAAAAATTAGACGAAGTAGATTTGGAAGGAAAATATAATTTAAAAGTTGGAAGAGAGTCCTACAAGTTGGTAGTAGCCGAAGGAAATAAAATGAAATTGGAGATCAATGATTCTACTAAAATTGATGTCAAATCTTCTCTTTCCAATGGATTAATCACATTGATCTTTTCCCCTTCAAAAGAAGAAACCAACCGCTACCGATTATCGGGAACAGTTGAAGGAAATAGCTGGGCAGGTCGAGGAACATTGACCAATGGAAATTGGACTTCATGGTCCGCTACGCCTGATACCTCTCCTGAAAAAACTAAACCCGAAGGAAAAGGTAAAAAGAAGGGCAAAGGAAAAGGTAAAAAAGAGATGGCAGGTGATGATGAAATTGGAGATGTTATTTATCCATTTGTAGCACATGGTTACAAAGAGCGTCCTACCGAAAATAATTATTTAATAAAAAATGCGACGGTTTGGACGAATGAAGCAGATGGGATTTTGGAAAATACAGACGTGCTAGTTCGTAATGGAAAAGTTGCTCAAATCGGAAAAGATCTTCCAAGTTCAGGTACGACCATTGATGGAACTGGAATGCATTTGACATGTGGAATAATTGATGAACATTCTCATATTGCCATCACAAGAGGCGTGAATGAATGTACTCAAGTGAGTACGGCGGAGGTTCGAATAGGAGATGTGGTGGACTCTGAGGACATTGATATTTATCGACAGTTGGCAGGAGGTGTGACGACTTCGCAGTTGTTGCATGGTTCCTGTAATCCGATTGGAGGACAATCCGCAATCATCAAGTTACGATGGGGATATTCTCCTGAAGAAATGAAATTTGAAAATGCGCCTGGTTTTATAAAATTTGCTTTAGGAGAAAATGTAAAAAAATCTCGTTCTAGTTCTAACGATCGTTTCCCAGATACAAGAATGGGAGTCGAACAAGTTTATCGAGATTATTTTACCCGTGCCAAAGAATATAAAATGGCAAAGCAAAAGGGAGGTCAAGGCTTCCGAAGAGATTTGGATTTAGAAACCGTTGCAGAAATTTTGGATGATAAAAGAAATATCTCTTGCCACTCGTACGTGCAATCAGAAATCAATATGCTGATGACTGTTGCAGATCAAATGGGTTTTAGAGTGAATACTTTTACTCACATTTTAGAAGGCTACAAGGTGGCGGATAAAATGGCAAAACATGGCGCAGGTGGTTCTAGTTTCTCCGATTGGTGGGCATACAAATATGAAGTAATTGATGCGATACCTTATAATGGTGCCATCATGCATGAGCAAGGTGTACTTGTAGCATTCAATTCTGATGATGCAGAAATGGCTCGACGCTTAAATCAAGAAGCAGCCAAAGCAGTTAAGTATGGTAATGTTTCAGAAGAGGACGCATGGAAATTCGTTACGCTTAACCCCGCCAAACTTTTACACATCGACGATAGAGTAGGAAGTATCAAAAATGGAAAAGACGCAGATTTAGTATTGTGGAATGACCATCCACTTTCTATTTATGCACGAGCAGAAATGACTTGGATTGATGGTATCAAATTTTTTGATCGAAAAGAAGATGTTGAAATTCGAAAAGGAATTGCAGCAGAACGAAATCGAATTATTCAAAAAATGTTAGCAGATAAAAAAGGTGGTGGGAAAACACGTCCTGCTCAAGGCCGTAAATTTAAAAATTACCATTGCGATGATTGGGAAGATGAGATGCATTAATTTGTAAAATGTAGAAATTTAAAATTCACAAGGTGACTCCAAGTCATCTTATGAATAAGAATTATTAAAAAAGAAAAAATGAAAATTTTAAATATAATATTATTCATCTGTTGTGTGTGGAGTTTAAATGCTCAACCAGCACCTGCTCCAGCGCAATCAGAAGCCATTGCTATCATGGGAGCTACCGCTCACCTTGGAAATGGAGAAGTAATTACGAACAGTTTAATTACATTTAAAGACGGGAAACTTGATAATGTCCTTGATGCTTCCACCGTTCGATTCAATCGAAATGAATATGGAAAAGTAATTGATGCAACAGGCAAACATGTTTACCCTGGATTTATTGCAGCCAACACTCAAATAGGATTGATCGAAGTTGCAGCAGTTCGAGCAACTCGTGATGCACAAGAGATCGGATATATGAATCCACATATGCGTTCGATTGTTGCATACAGTACCGATTCAAAAGTAACGCCAACCATTCGTTCCAATGGAATTTTAATGGCTCAAATCAAACCTAGCGGAGGACGTATTGATGGTCAATCCACGATAGTTCAATTGGATGCATGGAACTGGGAGGATGCCGCTTACAAAATGGATGAAGGAATATATTTGGATTATCCTTCTATGTTTCGATGGAGTTGGCGAACTCGGTCTTTGGATAAAAACAAAGATTACGATAAGCAAATTCAGGAGATGAGAGACTATTTTACAGAGGCACAAGCTTATGCAAAAAATAAAAAATTAGTTGCGAAGAATTTAAAATTTGATGCAATGAAAGGCTTGTTTGATGGAAGTAAAAAATTGTATGTGGATGTGAATATGGCCAAGTCCATTTCAGAAGCTATTTTATTATTTAAACAATTTAATATTACACCTGTCATCGTAGGAGGAAGTGAGTCTTGGATGATTACGGATTTATTAAAAAAACATAATGTACCCGTAATTTTAGCAAGAACTCATGACTTGCCTAACCATGAAGATTCGGATATTGACCAGCCATTTAAAACGCCAAGACAATTGGAAGAGGCGGGAGTGACTTGGTGTATGATGCATGATGACTCTCCTGAAAATGTTCGAAATTTACCATTTCAAGCAGGACAAGCTGTAGGTTTTGGTTTGGGAAAAGAAGCAGCATTGCGTTCGATTACTTTAAATGTAGCCAAAATTCTAGGGATAGATGCTACGACAGGTTCTTTGGAAAAAGGTAAGGATGCGACCTTATTTATCAGTACAGGTGATGCATTGGATATTCGTGGAAATAATGTGGAAACTGCTTTTATTCAAGGAAGAGAAATTGATTTGAATAATAAGCAAAAAGAGTTGTACAAGAAGTTTAAAAAGAAATACGAAAATCAGAAGTAGTTTTTAGTGATTGTAAAAAAAAACAAAAACCTTTCAAGTGTGTCAGCTTGAAAGGTTTTTTTATTTTGACAAAAGAAAAAGAATTTTACGATATTTGCGCTCTCAAAAATAACCTAATTTAAAATCATCATGACTTCTTTACATTCCATTCAAACTTCCATTTCCAAAGGTGAGACTAATTGTACTCAATTGGTTGATCATTACCTTTCCAAAATCGAAGCAACCAAAGACTTGAATATTTATGTAGAAGTGTATGCAGAAGAAGCTCGCCAACAAGCCATTCTTTTAGATGAGAAATACGCAGAAGATCCAAAATCATTAGGAAAATTATATGGAGCAGTCATTTCGATAAAAGATGTATTGTGTTACAAAGATCATGGAGTGACAGCAGGGTCTAAAATTTTAAAAGGATTCGAATCCTTATTTTCAGCAACAGCAGTACAACGAATTTTAGAAGAAGATGCGATCATTATTGGGCGAGTGAATTGCGATGAATTTGCAATGGGATCAGCAAATGAAAATTCTGCTTACGGCCCAGTTTCAAATGCAATTGACCCTACCAAAGTTCCAGGAGGTTCGTCGGGAGGTTCCGCAGTTTCTGTTCAAGCGGATACTTGTTTGGTCGCCTTGGGATCAGATACAGGAGGTTCCGTTCGGCAACCTGCAGCATTTTGTGGAGTGATTGGAATGAAACCAACTTACGGGAGAATTTCACGATTTGGTTTATTGGCCTACGCATCCTCATTTGATCAAATTGGAATTTTAGCAAAAGACATAAAAGACGTAGCCTTATTGTTAGAAATCATGTCAGGCTACGATGAAAATGATAGCACTACTGCTCAACAAGAAGTCCAATCGTATGCTCAAAATTTAAATTTAGAAGGAAAAAAAAGAATTGCATATTTCGAAAGTGCATTGCAACATGAAAGTATCGATCCTGAAATTCGACAAGCAACATTTGACCTAATTGAAAAATTAAAATCAGAAGGTCATACAGTAGAACCAGTTGAATTTGAATATTTAGATTTTATTATTCCAGCATATTATGTATTGACTACTGCGGAAGCTTCTTCCAATCTTTCGCGATTTGATGGAGTTCGATTTGGGCATCGAAGTGAAGATGCAAAAGACTTGTTGGAGGTTTATAAAAAATCTCGATCAGAAGGATTTGGTACAGAAGTGAAGCGACGAATTATGCTGGGTACATTTGTTTTGAGTTCAGGTTATTATGATGCTTACTATACCAAAGCTCAAAAAATACGGAAACTTATCGCTAACAAGACTTTTGAAATTTTCCAAAATTATGACTTTATATTAATGCCTGCCTCACCCACGCCTCCGTGGAATATTGGAGATAAAATGGATGATCCAGTCGAAGCGTATTTAGCTGATATTTTTACCGTTCAAGCTAACATGGTCGGTATCCCAGCTATTGCCTTACCTTTTGCCCTTCATGCTAATGGGCTGCCGATTGGCATACAATTCATGGCCAATAAATTCGAAGAACAAAAATTATTAGCTTTTTCTCATCATCTAATGAAAAAAATCCTTTAATTTTTTTTCCTTTCAAATAGTGATTTTACTTAAAGTATAAATCCTTTCTTACCAATTAAATAGGGAGTAAATCCTTAATATGATCTTTTAATTTATATAAATAAGACCTAATCAGGCAAGATTTTTGGCGATTCCATAAATGTTAATTTTTATGGTAAGGATTGTGTTGTATTTGAAAAACGGATAATTTGCAATTCTATTCAGATATTACTTACCAAATACCTCCCAAAGGTTTTCCCAACAAATACACAAATTTTTAGCACAATTTTTTACTAGAATGGTATTCTAGTTAAGCATATTTTGTTTTGACAAAACGATTCCAAATTCAAAAAATAACTAATACTATTTAAAAGTATTTGTGTTTTGTAACAATATAAATACAAATACCCGAAACCAAATTTCACAACCATGAATTTATCTAAAGGTGCTTTGCTCCTTTTGTTTATCGTTTTGTCTAATGTTGATGTTTTAGCCAACCTTAGTACAAATATAAATGAGCCTTTCTCATTTTTACGGAGTACAAAAACATACGTTTCCAAAAAATCATTTTCCAATCGTTGGGAAGCTAATTCTTTTGCAATGGAGGTGTCTTACAATAAAGATGTAAAGAAATTTGTAAAAAAATACATTGCAAAAGATCGAAGAGGAACAGAGATTTTGCTTGGAAGACAAACAATGTATTTTCCCATCTTTGAAAAATATATCCAAGAATTTGGATTGCCTAAAGAATTAAAGAATATACCCATCATAGAATCATCACTAAATCCTAAAGCCCAATCACAAGTAGGTGCTAGGGGGTTGTGGCAATTTATGCCAGCAACAGCTCGTCAGTACGGATTAGTCATAAATGATTATGTCGATGAACGATGTGACCCTGTTAAATCAACAAAAGCAGCTCTTACGTTTCTCAAAGATTTATACGAAAAATATGGAGATTGGAAATTAGCGATAGCAGCATATAATTGTGGACCAGGACGCGTGAACAAGGCCTTAAGAAAATCTGGAAAATCTAATTTTGAAGGGATAAAAAAATACTTGCCTAAAGAAACGAGAAATTATGTCTCGAAATTTATTGCGACCTCTTATGTTACAGAGAATTATTTCTTCCATGATTTGCGACCTAGTTACCCTGAATATACTTTACAGTTCTGTAAAGTCGTTAAAGTAAACAAACGAACTACCCTTAGGGCGGTTGCTAAAAAAACAGGAATGGATTTAAAAATTATCCGTAAACTAAATCCTTCCTACCGAAAAGGTATCATTCCGCCAAGTGCAGATGGGAATTTCATAATTATTCCTATATTTGGGGAAGAGCTTTCAATGAATTGAGGTGTAGATATTACCAATAATTGCAACATATTTAAAACAAAATGGTATTATCATGGTGAGTTTTTAATTGATACTTCTCACATCTAGCACTTTATCTAACTAATCCAATCGGTCAAAAATTGATTATCTTTTTCTTTGATTCATCCCGATTATCGGGACAAGGTTTTGAATTCAAGGTTATTCTTTAACGTATATATACAATTACAAAGAAGTACGTTTTTCGATAATCCTGAATTCATAACCCATAATTTTGAATCATATTTCTTTCTATGAAACATTGATAAACTTATAGCTTTGAGGTCTCCCCGAAGCGTAAAATTTCAACTAGCGATGAGTTTTAAAAAACTAACTGTATTTTTATTTTTCACTTTTTTGGGTTTTGGAAATCTTTTAGGTCAAACTACTTATTCCACCAATGGCTATCCCATTTATTCAGATGCAGAAATAGAAGGTAGAATAAAAAACCTTTCAGGACTTGCGGTAACACCTCAATTGGATCGAGTTGTAAAAAGTTATATTAAGACCTACTCCATTTTAAAAAGAGATAAAACGGAGCGAATGCTAGGGAAATTGGTGATGTATTTTCCGCTTTTCGAAAAATATTTATTGGAAAATGGAATGCCTGCTGACATTAAATATCTTTCAGTTGTGGAGTCAGCATTGAATCCTGTAGCGAAGTCAAGAGTAGGAGCAGGAGGGCTTTGGCAATTTATGCCAGGTACAGGAAAAGAATATGGTTTAAGAATAAATAGTCGATTAGATGAACGAAGTGATCCACATAAATCTACCAAAGCGGCCATTCAATATTTAAAAAGACTTCATAATAAATACCAAAATTGGGAGCTAGCATTGGCAGCTTACAATAGTGGACCTGGTCGGGTAAATCGAGCAATAAGGAGAGGGAAGAGTAAAAATTTTTGGAGGATAAAAAAATATTTACCCAAAGAAACTAGAAACTATGTACCTGCATTCGTAGCAGCTAATTATATAGTTAACAACTACCATTTGCATCATCTTAATCCTCAATATCCAGAGTTGGACTTGCAGTTAACTAGCTATACTAAAGTCTATCAATCTATTTCTTTTCGAGAAATATCAGACCTTACAGGAACTCCAATTTATATTTTAGAAATATTAAATCCTAGTTACAA
Source organism: uncultured Saprospiraceae bacterium (assembly GCA_937918905.1). GTDB lineage: Bacteria > Bacteroidota > Bacteroidia > Chitinophagales > Saprospiraceae > CAJQQY01. The sequence continues at coordinate 2,253 of CAKZSH010000364.1, read as the reverse complement.
ACAGGGTGTTATTCCATCGAGCAGAAATGGGCAATTTTTAACCTTGCCGACTCGAAACATGTCTGCTTTTTTAGCAGCATTTCCAAGCCCTGATCGAGTCAATATCATTCAACCTAATGGTCGTCAAGAGTATTTTAAATCTACCTACTATGTACAACCAGGAGATAATATTGATAAGTTAGCTAGGTTATTTAATTGTAACCGACGACACATTATGGCTTGGAATAATTTACCTCAACCATATTTGAGTCGAGGTCAAGAATTGACAATTTATGAGATAAGTACGAGTGCTGCAATTAAGGTAAAAGAGATTCCATCTATTGCTCCAAAAATTAAAGAGCAACCTGTATTAAAGGAAGAAACAATTTTATCTACCTCGAATAAAAAAATAAAAAAACGAACGTCAAATTCAAATTCCACTCTTTCACCTTCTTCAAAAAAGAAGATTATAAAGAAAAAGGATACTTACATTTATCATTATATTCGTAGGAATGAATCGTTAATGGACATTGTAGAAAAGTACCCTGGAGTGAATATTCAAGACATTTTACGATTAAATGAAATCAAGGGGAATAGGTTTCCTTCTGTGGGAACACGCCTAAAAATTAAAAAGTTGTAAATTTTTTATAATATATCTTTAATTGGTTTTATATTAGAGCAATACAATCCAATAGGAAAAAATGATATACGTAAGTATCTCATTATCAAAAAATTATGCAACATTTAAATTTTCATCCCATGAATTCGACACAACTTACCTATCGTCAATATCTTCATTTTATAAAGTTTTGGTCTAAAAATTGTTGAACACATATTTGAATAATTTATAATTCAATAAAATAGACCTATTAACAATTCTTAAAATCTTTCCTCCCCTTGCTGAAATTGCCCACCTTAAGTTTCAGTAATTAACAAACAACATTAACTTACGAGAATACTTGTTTGTTTATGCGTCTATTTCAAAAACCTAAATGCAATGAAACCAATTTGTATATCATTACTGGTTGTTCTTTTAGCATTACCTAATTTAAGTTTTAATACTCCTACTGAATTTGTCACTTCTGAAATTTCAGAAGATGGTAATTCTGTAAATTTATCAGCTTTTGAAGTTCGCCAACGCCTCAATCAATTAGGAGGAATGGTGGATTTGAAATATACGACTGATGTGGAGAAAAATATTAAATACTATTTAGGTCGTCGAAAGAAACGACTTGCCAGAATTATAGGAAGGTCAGAAATGTATTTTCCTTTGTTCGAACACTATCTACAAGTCAATAACTTACCTGACGAATTAAAGTATCTTTCCATTGTAGAATCAGCACTTAATCCTAAAGCAAAATCTCCAGTAGGAGCATCAGGGCTTTGGCAGTTTATGAAGGGAACAGGATTGAAATATGGATTAAAAATAGATTCTTATAAAGATGAAAGAAATGATCCCATCAAAGCTACTGAAGCAGCATTCAATTATTTGAATAGCTTGTATCAAAAGTATGATGATTGGACACTTGCTCTTGCTGCTTACAATTGTGGGCCAGGAAGAGTTAACCGTGCGATCAAAAGAGGTCGCACGATGAATTATTGGAAATTAAGAAAATATTTACCTGCTGAAACACGAAATTATATTCCAGCATTTGTTGCAGTAACTTATGTGATGAATTATTATGATTCCCATAATATTGAACCAACACTTGCAGCATATAAATTTCAAGAATTGAAGACTGCTACTATTTTTGAAGCAAATTCATTTTATGAAATATCAAGATTGAGTGGAGTGGATTTTTCAATTGTGGAAGCATTAAATCCTTCTTATAAAAAGCATTTTATTCCTCAATCCAAATATGGAAATTATTTAACGCTTCCTGTGGAAGGCATGATGAATTTTAAGGATAAAAAGCGTCAAGCAAAATTGGATGGTTTTTACCGTAGTAGAAATGCTGATTATAATAAATACATGAGTATTCCTAAAGATATGATTCAATCAAATTATATTGTTCAGAAAGGAGAACCTTTGGATTATATTGCGAGTCTTTTGAAATGTAAAAAAGAGGATTTAATACGTTGGAATAAGTTGCGTTCAGCCTCAGTTTTTAATGGACAAGAACTTATTGTTTATTTACCTAAACAGTCAATGAACACTAAAAAAACTACCACTACTCAAGAACCAACAGTAGTACATCCTAAACGGGTACTTTATCATTACATCAAAGAAGGAGAAACTCTTGAAGAAATTAATTCCTACTATCCTGATGTAAC
>CAKZSH010000363.1 GCA_937918905.1 uncultured Saprospiraceae bacterium | reverse complement strand
TCTACCCAGATGACGAGGTTGTTTTTTTCTTTGAGGAAATGGAAAAATTAAGGCATACCCTGCGGTACGGCTTCATTTTTTCATGAAGTCAAAGAGAAAAAGAAGCCGTCAGGTGGGTAGATTATTTATTTCCTAGTCCCTTAAATGATTTTATTTTCACGCTTTTTAGTACTGATATTTAACCAGTTGTACAGATAACATTCTCCAGAGAGAGCCGTACCAATAAATGCCGCAGCAATAAATGCTAAAACATAAGCACTCCAACCATAAATCCATCCCGCAAAGTATGCGTAAAAAATTACCGCTACTAAAAACATTCGGATGATTCGATCTAATAATCCTATATTCGTATTCTTAATCATTTTGTTTATTTTTTATTTACAAGAATTTTTAAGTAAATCATTTGTCGTTAAGATTCCTACAAGTTCTTTATCTTTCACGACTGGTAAAGAGTGAATATTATGCTCACAAAAAAGAAACAATGCCTCTTTTATAGTTGTTTCAGGAGAAACAGTAATTAGATCAGTTGTAATGATTTCTGAAATATCAATTGTATTATTCAAACTGTCTTTTGCAAAATCCTTGAGTTTAAAAAAAACAAACTCACTACTTTTCGTTTAAAATTAGAAGTGGCACTTCTATTTTTCGAACTAGTTCTTTAGTAAAGCTTTTATGAAATATTTTTTCAAAGAAATTACGTTTGGGTTTATACATCACCATTAAACTGATATTATGTTTTCTGATAAAATCATTCATTCCTTCGACCATATCTTCACTATAAAAACTATAGAATCTGATATCTATTTGAGGAGCATTTTGAGTAAAAAACTCATCTAACTCTGCTATTTTACCTTCTGTATATTCTTCTCTTTCGGCTAAATGAACTGCTGAAATATTGGACTTAAATGGTTGTAATAATTTACTAGCTTTCCATATCTCAAAGGCATCTGCATCTGAAAAATCTGTAGCATAGCCTAATTCCATTTCTTCTTTATATTCCGCCTTTTCTGGAATGACAAAAACGGGACAAGGTGCAAATTTCAAAACATCAACGGCGGTACTTCCAAGAAATCTATCCCAAACTGTATTTTGTCCCTGTGTCCCCATCACGATATAATCTACATCATCTCTTATTGCAACCTCAATAATTTTAGTATCTGGAACTCCTACTTCGATATCAGTTTGAATATCGGGCATATTGTCTAACAATTCGTTTACATTTTTTTGCGCTCTTGCTATTGTCTTATTCATTAGACTTCTTGCTATCTTAACTTTCTCATCCGTAGCAATGGCAACAAACGAAGCATAGTCTAAAGCAGGAACATCATGTGTTACAACATGAAGCACTTCAAGCGTAGCATTAACTCGATCAGCAAGCCGCAAAGCAAATTTTAAAACATCATTCGAAGCCTCGGAATAATCTATTGGAACAAGAATTTTTGTTATCTTTTTCATTTTAAATTGATTTTAAAAGTTTATCGAATTACAAGAATTGATCTTTTATTACAGGTATCCACTAACTCCTCCGTAACACTACCATAAAGAAATTTTTCAAAGGCAGTATGTCCTTTTGCTCCCATTACGACCATGTCCGTATTTTGTCTTTCAAAATAATCCAGTAAAATTCTTCCAGTAGTCGATTGGATATCTTGTCTAAAATCAATGTGAATATTTTCTCTTTCCAAACCATTTTTTTCTAAGAAAATCGCCCACGCATTCTCTGCAAATGAAAGCAGTTGATGATTCAAATTATTTTTCATTTTCATATCCAGATAATATTTATCTGGGATTGAATTAATCGCATGAACACATCGAACAGAACAATTTTCTATTTGTTTTGAAAGATTCAATGCCGTTATTAATGCTCTTGCAGAATTATCAGAAAAATCTATTGGAACAGTAATCTTCGTAATTCCCATCGCTACATTGTCTGGTACAAACATTACATAGCCTTTAAAATTACGAACTACTCTTTGAGCAGTAATTCCACTTTTTTCACTATCAGATTTCACTCCTACTACTAGTAAATCTGAATCCAAATCATCAACGTATGCCATCAACTCTCGATAAGGATTGCCTTCTATAACATTAACTTCAGCTGAAACCCCATTATTAAAAATAGGTTGTGCAATCGTTTGAAGTCTGTCTTTTATTTTTCCTTTTAAGTTAAAATCCAAACCTACTAATTCATGGATGTTCATATCTGAATTTTCAGGAGAAAGTATACTAGGAATTACATGAATAAGGTTGACTTTTTTAATGTTCAATTTATTCGCCAAGTACTTTGTGTATTGCAAAACTGTTTTATCATTATTCGATAAATCTACAGCTACAGCGACTTCTTTGGTATAGAGCATAATATTTTTTTGTATTTAATAATTTTAAACTATTACTTCATTTCTTTATTCAAAATTAAGGTCTAGACTAGATTCTATAAATGACTTTCATCAATCGAGAAGGTGATTTTTGTCAGTTAGTCCGACCTAACTTTTTTACTTACCTTAAATAACTTCATTAAAAAAGCCGAACGAAATAGTCACATCTCATTCGGCTTTACAAAAACCAACTTTTATTTTATTTAAAAACCAACAAAGGTATCTTCGTGTGGAATGCCATTGATTTTGAGGTGCGAAAGTGGAATAACCTTTCCCATAATCTTCTTTTCGGAATATATAAACTTAGAACATCCATAGGTTTTTGCTCCAAATAAGATTCTAAACCTTCAACTACAGAAGGATTTGTAACCTTTGTATATTCCAAAATATCGTCATTTTCCATACCTATTTTACTCATCATCTTCCGCTAAAAGTGAAGCGTATGCAAAAGCATTGTTAGATGTTTTTGAAAAGTCAGTTGGAAATAATATCTTTTTCATTTTATTTAAATTAATGGTGGATTAAATTATTTTTTTCAATTCATTCTCATCTACCTTTTTAATTATTTTATCGTCAACAAAATCAATACTTAAAACTGGTAGGCTGGTATTTTGGACTAATGCCTCCACCGTACTTCCAGTAAAAATTCTTTTAACGGGATGCCGATTATGATTAGAAATCACAATTAGATCTGCATCAATATTTTCTGAAAAATGTCGAATCCCTGGTTCTATTAAAGAATCCATATAGACATGTTTCTTGCACATTGCAAAATCACACATTTTTTGATATTTCTTCATCGCCTCTTCCATTTCATCTATCTCTGGAGCTCTACAACCTGCTTTGTTAATACAAGTAGTATTGATGCCTAAAAGGTGAACAACATCAGGTTTAAATCTTTTAATAAAATCTAAAAACTGGATATAAGAAGTCATCTCCTCATCCTTAAAACTTGATGCAAACACTACATTCTTAAATTCCTGTCGTTTCAATTTTTCTTTGATAATAAAAACTGGAACTTGTAATGCTCTTACGACTTTTTGACAATTTGATCCAAGGTAAAATCCTTGTACGCCACTATGTCCATGAGACCCCATCACAACAAAATCAATATCATGATCGGCTACATAAGATTGTAGTGCAGGTAGTAATTTTTGAGTAGAACATACAAATGAAACCTCTACGTTCATGACATCTGCTTCTATTTTCCATTTCTTAAAAAGGTTGTTGATTTTTGAAACTAGTTCAACGTTCTTGGAATTTTTATTTTCCATTAATGCGTTTAATTTTTCTCCATTTTTATCATCATCAATGGTAGTAAAAAAATGAACTTTGGCATTAAAGAAATTAGCCAATGCCATTCCTAAATCCATTGCACGCATTGCGCAAAGGGAAAAATCTGTAGGTATTAATATATTTTTCATGTTTTCGAGTTTTTAATTTATTGGCAAGTTCAGAATTATGGATTATGCTTTTGGTGATTTTCGTCAATGGCAATAGTGATTATTGTCAATGATGATTCCCTTTTCATTTTAGGGTAGCGAATAGTGAGAAATATCATTATTTCTATTGACAATCATCATTATCTATTTTTTAAAATCCAATCACCTTTACATCATATTTATTAACTAAAAAAAAGAAGATGAAAAATTATCCAAATCATTACAATGAACTCCTTCGATTAATGAAAGACATGGGAAAAGAAATCCCTCAACAAATGCAAGGTTTTGCCGAGCTACATAAATCTTCACTTACAAATGGCGCATTAAGTACTAGTACAAAAGAATTAATTGCACTTGCAATTGCGATTGCTGTCCGTTGTGATGGCTGTATTGCTTTTCATGTGCATGATGCAGTAAAGGCTGGTTGCACACGGGAAGAGGTAATGGAAACTATTGGTGTGGCGATCTTGATGGGTGGCGGCCCTTCAGTTGTTTATGGTTGTGAAGCTATGGCTGCTTTGAATCAATTTGTGGTTACGGAGGAGTTGGCGAAGTAGTTTTTAAGAAGATTTATAGGTATGAGTACAAGTTATTGATAAGCATAATTTTGTACTCATACTAACTATATATCAATTTAAAATAAAGCAACAATGATAGCTCCCATTTTTTGATGTGAAATAAATCAGTCCCTCATTTGATATAAATTATCAAAGGGGCAACTTGAAAATAAAAAAATATGCAAATTTATAACACCAAACAATTAAAAGAACTTCAAGAAGAATTCAAGAATACTTTTCCTTTTTTAAAAATTGAATTCTTTAGTATTTCACATGAGATTCGAGAAGGTTCTGATGAAAAATATCTATTAGATAATGAACTTACAGTTGGGGAGGTAAGGGAAAAAAACATAGCTGGATTCTTGTCTTTAAATGAAGATATGCCTGTAGGTGTTTTTGAGAAATTATTTGAATCATCTTTTGAATTAAATGTACAGGTATATAGAAAATCTCATGGAAAATGGTTACAAACCTGGGCAAGTGATGTATGGACTTTAGGAGAACAAAATAATCGCTCTAGAATCCTTGGAGATGTGGATCGGTTACTAGCAAGTTAAATTTTTGTCCAATATATATCCTAGGCAGGTTGATAAAAATCAACTTATCAATTGACATTTGTCATCTTACCTAGAGGAGATGATCTATAACTTTGAAGAAAAAAAATTATGAAAAAGCAAATTGGAATTTGGTTAGATTATAAAGAAGCGTATATCATTACGCTTAATGGAAAACAAAATGACGTAGAAATTATTCCGTCAGAGATTGATAGTTTCCATCTAAAAGGTGGTGCTCGATCTAAAACGCCTTATGGCCCAATGGATAAAATTTCGGAGTCCAAGTTTCTGGCAAGAAAAAAACACCAAGTAGAAAAGTTTTACAAAAAAATCATGGAAGCAACCAACGATGCCAAGGAGATTTTCATCATGGGGCCTGCTGAGGCTAAGATCGGATTGCGAGATGAAATGACTAAAACTCGCGCTTACCGACCAATGATTAAAGGCTACTTAACGGTGGATTCTATTACGAAAAATCAAAAGGTAGCACGAACTCTTGAGTTCTTTGGTTATTCATCGACTCCAACCGCTTAACCGTTATCGAAGCCTGATAATAGGAAAATATTCTTCCAAAAGAATCAAAATATTAAATTCGGTATAAAGCGACAGAAGCCCAATCCACTATGCGATTTGGGTTTCTTTTTATAAAAAAACAATATATTTACGAACAAGGAATTTCTATAAAAAAGGTCGTCCCTTCTCCTTCTTTACTCTCAAACCAAATTTTTCCATTCATCAAGTCCAAATACCTTTTTACAATAGTTAATCCTAATCCTGTACCTTGAATAGTCTCCACATTATTGGCTCTAAAAAATCGAGTAAACATATGTTGCTTTTCTGATTCGGGGATTCCTATACCATAGTCCTTTACTCGTGCCTGAAAATTTCCTCCTTTGGTATCTGTATGCAACTCTACATTTTTTTCATTCGGAGAATATTTAATACCATTGGACAATAGATTAATTAGAATATTTTTCAATAAATGTTCGTCTGTAAAAATGAAATTATTTCCTTTGTGGAAATGAACAACTTTTTGATCTCCCTTGACGGTAAGGTTAACTTCATCAAGAATTTGTTGGGCAAAATCATAAATATCTAACTTTACAGGATTGAATCTTACTTTACCTGATTCCAATTTTTCCAAAGAAAGAAAATCATTGAGTATCATCGTCAAGTTACGAACAGAGGATTCAATACGGTTAACATGCCGCATCCGTTTGTCATGTTGTTCTTCTTTTTCATATCGACCAATCAAATTAGCAGAAGATAAAATAGAACTCAACGGTGTACGAAACTCGTGGGAAGCCATTGATACAAATCTCGATTTAAGCTCACTCAATTCTTTTTCCTTTTCTAAAGACACCCTTAATTTCGTTTCACTTTCTCTTAACTCTTTGGTGCGTTCTATTACTTTTATTTCTAATTCATCGGATTGTTTTAAAATTCGTGCTTCATATTTTTTTCGCTCAGAAATATCAGAAATAAATGCAACAAATACAGGTTCTTTTCCTAAAGTAGAATACTGTAAATGAACTTCAACAGGGTAAGTAGTTTTGTCTTTTCGTTCGTGAACGGTTTCGAATAATAATTTTTTCTCCACTCCATCTTTTAAGGGTTGGATCACTTTCACAAACTCTTCTTTCTCAAAAAGTGGCTTAATATCAATCGGAGTCAAAGCTTGCATTTCTTCAAGCGTACGTTTCATATTTTGTCTTGCACCTTTATTGACTTGAATAAATTTTAGAGTTTCTCCATGAAAAATATAAATCTCATTTAGTGATTCTTCCATGATTCTCGAAATATCTTCATTGATTCTCTCCACTTCTCGTAAGTCCGTTATGTCCTGAACCATTCCAAAAATCTTAGACACTTTACCATCTTTATCTATAATAACATCTCTCTTCCCGTGAACATATCGCAGCCCTCCAGTCATTGGATGAATCCGATATCCAAAGTCAAACCCCGTCTTTTCCTTAACCATTCTTTGATGAAATTCTAAAACCATTCCTTTATCATCAGGATGAACCAGATCAATCCCTTCTCCATAATCAAAAGTATCACTATCCACATCCATCCCATAAATCCGTTTCATTTCATCAGACATTTTCACCTCTCTAGTCTCCATATCAATTTCAAAACTTCCCACATGAGCCAGCTTTTGTGCTTCATCTAATAGTTCCTTACTTTCAGTAATCTCACTTAACATTTTTTTCGTTTCAGTATCATCACTAGCATAAGCAATTGCATACCGCTCCCCATCAATATCCATATGACTCAAACTAATCTTTATGGGAAATCTTGAACCATCTTTTTTTAAACCATACAAATCAAGAGTGGCTCCCATAGTTCGTGGAACAGGATTTTTATGATAATTTTGACGATGTTGTACATGGCGTTTTCGAAAAGAATTGGGTAATAACATCTCTATATGTTGAGCAATCATTTCGTCACTTTTATATCCAAATAATTTTTGAGCGAAGGGATTTACTTTTACAATCTTTCCTTCTGCATCGACTACTATCACCCCAATAGTGGCCTCCATAAACATCGCTTGAAGCATTTTCTGACTATCCATTTTCTCTTTTATTTTTTAAAGGGTAAGGTAATAATAAGGCGATTAATCTACATGATTTTTTTTAAGTAGATTTTTAATAGTACTGAGTAAAAAGTCTGTGTTAAATGGTTTGGTAAGATAGGCATCTGCACCAGAAGCACGTCCTATGGCAATATCTTTTTGTTGGGCACTTGCAGTCAAAAACATAAATGGAATTTGATTCTCTTTAAGGGAAGGGGTAAGTTCTTCAAACACCTCATAGCCATTTTTAAAAGGCATTGAAATATCACAAATAATTAAATTGGGAAATTCAGCATGAAATTTCTCAATTCCAACAACTCCATTTTCGGCAGTAATTACTTTATAATCTGCCAATTCGAGAATCTCTTCTAAGTTTTCTCGGATATCCTGATTGTCTTCAATGATTAGGATTTTGTACATTTTTTCGTTTGTTGATTGTTATTGGAAAGATAGTGCTTTTTTAGAAATTATTTTTTGGAAGGAGAAAATATTAGGGTAAACATGCCAAAGCTAAATTCGGTATAATGTGTACTTTTAAAAATGACTATTATCATTTTTTCTGCCTAAGGAATGGAAAAATAAAGGACTAGGAAATAAAAAAT
>CAKZSH010000362.1 GCA_937918905.1 uncultured Saprospiraceae bacterium | reverse complement strand
TGATACGCAATTTAGCCACGGACTGACACGGACTGACACGGACTTTTTTATTTTCCTTTGGAAAATATCGAATCCTGTTGAAAATTTTCCAAAGGAAAATTCAGGAGTCCGTGAAAAATTGAAACACGTTAGAGTAAAGTCCGTCAAAGTCCGTGTCAGTCCGTGGCTAAAATACCTCAAAATATTTTTCTTAACACCCCTAACTGTGAATCAATAATTTTCGAAACCGTCAAGCGAAGCGACCGTCCACCGCAAAAAAAAAGTGTCATCCCAAAAAAATTCAGGATGACACAACAACAACATAACCATGAAAATACATAACCAAAATTTCCGATCCCGATCTCTCGGGATCAGACCTTTTTTATTTTTGCCGAACTTCGTAATCCACCTTTGGTGCTTCCGAAGCGTTGACTTTTCTAATATTAATTTTCTCTGTTTCGTTATTACCTCTCAAAATCACTTCATACCTTCCTCGTGGTAAATTGGAACAATCGAAAGAAAGTGCATTTAAACCTTTTGTAACTTTTTTATTTCCTCTTGAAATTATTTCTCCATTTCTAGCTTTAAACTCAAAAGAAATATTTGTATCAACTGTGGCTTTAATCGTTAAACTTAATTTTCTATCAGTTTCTGTACTACTCATTGATGTAATCATCAAATTATTTTGAGTAGTTCTTTCATGAAGGAAAGTCTCGCTCAATGTATACGAACCATCTGATGTAAAATGTTTCAAACGATAGAACACTTTTCTTTCTCCTAAAGAGAAATCTAAAAATCGATACGTTTGGACTGAGTTAGAATTACCTGCACCTTTCACATCTCCTACTTTCTTAAACTTAATTCCATCCGTCGATTTTTCAATTACAAAGAACTTATTATCTACCTCTGTTAGTGTAGACCATGAAATCATATTCCCAACATCAATCTTCCTTATCTTAATAGGTTTCAAATAAACACACTTTCCACTAAGTGCATTAGATGAAAACAAACCTACCAAAACTAAAAAGTAAGTAGGCATTAAGATACGGTGTAGTAGCCTCATGCTGGGGGTTTTAAAAGTTAATTTATATATCGTTTTATTGGGAAGACTATTATTTCGGCTAAGAAATAGAGTCGAAGGGTATAGTTAACTACAAAGATAAAATTAATGGCGAAATTTCATACTATATTCTATCGACTAAAGTCTTTTTTTGAAAGCCAAAAAACATGTATTGATTAATAATCTATACATTAGCCACTATCTTTCAGCATTTAATATATTAATTTCAAATATTATACCAATTTTTTATAATGTGTTTAAAAAAAAATAATTACTTAACTCAAGTTGCGGATAATTTGATTTGAGATTCTGGGTATTAAGTATTGGGACTACGAACCATTCTCAATATCCAATACACATCATCCCAATACCATTTTTTAAATACAAAATCATCAATCAAATTTATCCGCAACTTGAGTTAATTAATTATTTTTTCAAAGGTGCTTCAGTCTGCAAATGATAAGCTTTGCCATAATCTCCGTTTTCCGCTCCCCCATTTTGATGGATAAAAGTAAAAAAACAGATACTAATCATTAACTGTACAGCAATCAAAACAGTCAGTATTTTTTTATGAGAAAAAAGTAATTTCACAATATATAAAAAGATAAAAGGGTAAGCTATAATTAAATAATGTGGTCGAATCTTCACGCCACTAAATCCCATTAAAATTCCTAAACTAAAAAATGTGGACAATAAGTAAAACTCTGTCGAGTTACTTTTGAATAACAACCTATTCATCAGTTCCCCTTCTTCTCGTAATCCATATATTTTTTTTACGGTAAAAAAAATATGCTGCAATAGTTTCAATGCGACACCTATCAAAACTAAATGTCCAACTGCAACTAAATAAGTTGGAACACCTCCCACAAAAGGCATTTTTATAAATTCCCAAAAATCATCTCTTAACGAATACATCATATTCAATCCCAAAGGATCAATAAAACTATAAAGGAAAAAATCAAACTTATAAATGTTTTCCCAACTCGTTGAAGAAGCATTTGGATTAGAAAGCATTTGGTAAATCCATGGCAACAATCCGATACTTCCTATAGCACTTCCCACAAACCAATATTGCCAATACCATTTTATTTTTTTCTTAAAATCAAATAAGGTAGATAACAGAAATATTCCAAAAGCGAAAAAGAATCCACTCATATGAATTTGCCCTAACATTGCTCCTACAATTCCCCAAAGAAATGCCCCCCAACGTTTTTCTCTATAAAAATGTCCTACAATAAATAACAAACAAAAAATAGGCAATACATCCTGCGCCCATATTTTTCTTGAAAATAAAATGTACAAAGGATTAGCCGCCAACAACGCTATCGCCCAAAACCATTGGCTTTGCTCCTCCCCTTTTAGGCTTTTTTTTATAAAAAAAATAAAACCAAGTATTGCAAATATATTTAGCAATTGTACTCCTCTCGCCATTCCTAAAGGTGTTTCCACAAAAAAACCAATGATGGAAAACACCCATACACTCAACCCTGGATTGATAATTCCTGCACCACTTTTCATTCCTACCGTTTGCCAAATCCCTTCTTGTGGAGCTAGCATGGCATGCTTGTACATCCAAAATTCATCGAATTTATATTCCATATCCTCCACCCAAATAAGTCGAAGGACGCAACCAATAAAAATGACTAAGATGAAAAAGTAAATATTATTTTTAGGCAAGCTCATTATAATGAATAATTAAAAATGAATAATGAATAATTTTCATCGAACGTTAAATTCATAATTTTTCGAAATTTTTAATTATCCATTATAATCTTCTCAGCTTCTTTTAAATCCTCAGGTGTATCAATTCCAAATGAATCAAAAGGCAATTCTGTAATAAATATTTCAAAACCATTTTCCAACCAACGCAATTGTTCCAATGATTCCAATTGTTCTAATCGACTGGGTTTCAGTTGAGTAATTTCTAACAAAGCATCTCTTCGAAAAGCATACATCCCAATATGTTTATAAAATGAAGCGGTACTCCAATCTTCTTTTTTTATATTTCTCAAAAAAGGAATCGGACTACGACTGAAATACAAAGCCCTTCCATTTTTTCCAAAAACCGCTTTTACCACATTCGGGTTATCAATATCATTGGGATTTTCAATCACTCTAACCCCTGTTGCTATCTGCGCTGTTTTATTTTTTTCAAAAACCCTTAAAACCGCTTCAATTTGTTGAGGATGGATAAAAGGTTCATCGCCTTGAATATTGACAATGAGATCAAAATCACTTATTTTCTCTACGATCTCGGCAATTCGATCAGTACCAGTAGGATGGTCAGGACTCGTCATTTGTACTTTTCCTCCAAAAGAAATAACGTGGTCAAAAATTCGTTTATCATCCGTAGCCACTATCACATCTGACAAAATCTCAGTTTTAAGACATTGTTCGTAAACTCGTTGAATCATCGTTTTTCCAGCAATTTTAACCAAAGGTTTCCCAGGAAAACGACTTGATTCAAATCTAGCAGGTATTATACCTAGAGTTTTCATATTTTTGTAGTAAATTAAGATATGAGATTTTGGGTATTGAGTATTGAGAAAATCCCATTACACCATATCCAATAAATTAAAGCCAAACTAATCCTCCTCTATTTTTACTTAAAAATTGATACGTACTATGAAATTCTTTTCAACACTCACGTTTCTGTTGTTTCCGCTATTTATTTTTGCTAATAGTCATGGAGATAGTTTGAATTATTTGACGGCACAAGATAGTGTATTCCTTACCGTTGATGAAAACAACCAAAAAATTATTGAACATCGTTTGGAAGAAAAACAAACGATTTACTCTCTAGCCAAATTCTATGGCCTGGAAGTCGTCGAACTTTTCTATTTTAATATTGAACTGGAGAGAATGGATGAGATTCCTGTTGGAACTGATATCAGGATACCTATTCCCAATAAAGCTATCAAAAGATATAAAACGAAAAACTTCGATGAGAAAAAACACGCCTCCTTATATTATGAGGTACAAAAAGGAGATAATCTCTACCATATTGCTAAGCGATTGTTTAAAATGCCCATTGAAGATGTACAAAATCGAAATGGTCTTCCTGATAATAATATTCAACCAGGACAACTGCTTCATGTAGGTTGGATCAGTACTGATGGTTTGCCACGTGAACATCGAAAGGTAAAACCGATTCCTCCTGAATGGCAATCTAGTCAAATTAATGGAATGGCATATTTGCAAGCCAAAGGGATAAAAAAAGAATATGGAGAAAAAGGTGTTGCTGCATGGAATAAAAATTCAAAAAGCACAAAAAGTTTTGCGCTTCATGGAAGTGCTCCAATTAACTCAATTATCGAAGTAACCAATCCGATGACCAAACGTAACATTTATATAAAGGTAGTAGGTCGGCCTTCTAGTAAAACCTACTATGGCAAAAATGTAGTCGTTGTACTTTCTGCTAAAGCAGCTAAAATGTTAGGTGCTCGTGATCCTAGATTTTATGTAAATATTAAATATCTACGATAGTCTTGAGACTGTGAGTATTGAGTATTGAGACATCAGCTTTCTCAATACTCAATACCAATAATTAATCTCAATACTATTTTACTACCTTTGCCCTGAAAAACAAATCACCATTTATTTTAAACCTAATCATTAATGAACTACTACAATAATATCCTTGAAACAATAGGAAACACTCCACTTGTAAAAATTAACAAAGTGGCTACGGAGGTTTCAGCACTTGTCCTTTGTAAGGTGGAAACTTTCAACCCAGGACATTCTATCAAAGATCGAATGGCAATCAAAATGCTAGAAGATGCTGAAAAACGTGGAGATATTCAACCTGGTGGAACAATCATCGAATGTACTTCTGGAAATACTGGAATGGGCTTGGCATTAGCTGCTTGTGTAAAAGGTTACCGATGTATTTTTACGACAAGTGACAAACAGTCAAAATCAAAAATGGATATACTGAGAGCACACGGTGCGGAAGTAATCGTTTGTCCTACCAATGTTGAACCTGAAGATCCTCGTTCTTACTATTCTGTTGCTGAAAAATTAAGTAAAGAAATTCCAAATTCTTACTGGTGTAATCAATATGATAACTTGTCTAACCGTCAAGCTCACTACGAAAGTACTGGTCCTGAAATATGGAAACAAACAGAGGGAAAGATAACTCACCTAGTTGTGGGTGTGGGCACAGGTGGAACAGTTTCTGGAACTGGAAAATATTTAAAAGAACAAAATCCAAATATTAAAATTTGGGGGATCGATACTTATGGTTCTGTATTTAAAAAATATCATGAGACTGGAGTATTTGATGAAAAAGAAATTTATCCATATATCACAGAGGGAATTGGTGAAGATATTCTTCCTAAAAATGTAGACTTCTCTATCATTGATGCTTTCGAAAAAGTATCGGATAAAGATGGTGCGGTAATGGCTCGACGATTGGCTAGAGAAGAAGGTTTGCTTCTAGGATATTCTGCTGGTTCTTCTTTTGCAGGGTTGTTGCAATTACAAAAACATTTTACAAAAGATGATGTAGTGGTGGTTTTGATTCACGATCATGGTAGTCGTTATGTTGGAAAAATATACAACGATGATTGGATGAGAGAACGTGGATTTTTAAATGATGAATTAAAGGTGAAAGATGTTATTTCTAAAAAATCTGATAAAGAATTTTTATCGATTACAAAAGACATGTCGGTGAAAGAAGCCTTTAGAATGATGAAGGAACGTGATATTTCTCAAATGCCTGTAATGGAAAATGGAGACATCATTGGTTCGATAACTGAAACAACTGTACTGAATCACCTTTTGGAAAATCCTTTAAACAACTCTGAAAGTAGGATTGAAAAAATTATGGAAAATGCTTTTCCTATGGTGGAAGTTGATTTGCCTTGTAAGCAATTGAGCAAATATTTTTCTAAAAAAACACCTGCGGTTATTGCTAAAGATAAGGCTGGAACTATGCATATTTTGACGCAATATGATATTATTCAAGCGGTGTAATTTTTAGAAAATTATAGATATTAAAAAACCTCAAAAGGATTCCTTTTGAGGTTTTTTAATTTAATAAAACTTGGCAATAGTTTGGTAATTTTCACCTATTTGAGTTTTGGAAATCAAACGCTTAAATATTGCGTAAATGATTTTACATGTTCATTTTTTCTTGATAAAATTGATTTAGCAAAGTTCTTATCAAAAAATCTCTATCTGATTACTAATCGCTGATTCGTCGGATTCTTCTTTTTTAGAAGATTTAGGTTGGGTAGGTAAGACTCTTTTGGTCACACGTAATTTGTGTGTATATTTTTCAGTATCCACATTAAAGATACCAAAGTGATCCATTTTATCAATTCGAACTTGCCCAGAGGAATGAATAATTTTATTATCTCCTAACAATACACCTACATGTGATATTTTACCTTTTTTATTTTCAAAAAAAGCTAAATCTCCAGCTTGTGCTTGTTCCACAAAATCAACCATTTCCCCTTCTTCCACTTGTTGCGAGGAATCTCTTGGTAATTTTACACCTATCATTTTAAAAATGATTTGGGTAAAACCTGAACAATCAATTCCGAAAGCACTTCGACCGCCCCAGAGGTAAGGAGCATATAAATATCGTCTAGCAATTTTTATCAATAACTCTGCATTCGGTTGAAAATCAGATGGAACAATTGCTTGTCCGCTAAAAGTATAACTCGAACCATCCAAATTAAAATTCACTCCATCAAACTGCGGTAGCGTTGCACCAATCGTAACAGGAACATAATGACCACTTGTCATCGCACCTTGAACCAATTCAATACTATATGCAAAATTATTTTGGTAACTTTCAAATTCTGTAGGAGTGATAGGACGAATTTGTTTGGTATCGACCCAGCCAATATAATTATCCCAAATACATCTGACTTTTGACCAGTTTTTTCCACGTTTCTCTAAGACTTCGACCATCTCTCCAAATAACAATTGAGAAACCATCTCACTTGAATCAGATGAGGTACTTCGAATAGGAGCCACACTAAGTGGGCAAATGGCGTAGTTCATAGACTGTTTTGATTTAGAATCGTATTTGAGAACCGAGGTGAATATTAATTAATTATTTTTAGAATGATAAATTCCAACAATAATAATCCTAAAAATAATTGAATTGATGGAATTTACATAATGAAGTGGTTTAAAGTTTTTTTGAATATTAAAAAAAAAGCAAATTATTTTTATCTCTATTCAATATGCGAGCATATTGAATCCATAATTGCTCCAAATAGGATTTTAAAAGTCAATCGGATAATAGATTAAATTGTGATTAGAAATATTGTAACTTCTATTTGTCTAATTATCCAAATAACAATTCAACTTTTACCGTTACTGCCCAGAATCCAATACTACATCAAGGTTATCATTCATTCCCAATTCCATCAGAAAAACAACGTTTTCCATTTTTGCACTTTTTGCAGGTCGGATTCCCATCACAACGTGTCGTTTTTCTTTTATATCATTTTCCATTTTTTGTATGATGGATTTGATTTCAGCTCTTTCAATTTTTTTGTTTTCATAAAAAAAAGAATCCTCTTTTAGATCAATAAAAAAATCAGGTTCTCCTATCTCTTTAGTCTCTGGTAATTTTAAATCTAATGAATTATGGTTTGGGCAAAAAAAACATCCTCCAGTTGAAAATAAAAACAATAGAATTACATATTTCATAACTTACATTTCTTATTAAAAATTCAAATTATAAAAAGAAAAGGTTGCAAGCAAAACAACTTACAACCTTTTCTTTTTTAGAAAACAGAATAATTATTTTTTTCACAAAACAATCAACTTCCCATCTTTAATCATCTGTCCATTTTCCGTTTTTAGTATTTGATAAAAATAACCTCCACTTCCCATTTCGTCAGTTGAAATTTGACCGTCATTTTCAAATTGTTTCTCTTTTACCAACCGACCATTCAAATCAAATATTTTTAACAATATATTTACATTACCGTTTTCAATCGTAATAAAGTCACCTCTTTGAATTGGATTCGGATAAAATAAAACCTCATCAACTTCATCCAATGTTACCACTTGGATTTCAGAATATTCGTATTTTTCATCAAAATCCACTTGCTTTAATCGGTAATAATTATTCCCTCTTGATGGTCTTTCATCAAAGGTTTGATATGCCTGTTGAATATTAGAATTTCCTTTTGAGTTCTCTTTTAAAATAGGTTCAAATTCAACCCCATCTACACTTTTTTCTATTTCAAAATATTCATTATTCATTTCACTAGCAGTAGCCCAACTCAACATAACTCTTTGATTATCAACAAGTTTCGCTTCAAATGAAATTAACTCTACAGGTAACGGTTGAGATAAAATATTAAAATCCCAAATTCCACGGCCATGAGTTCCAAACCGAACAAGATCCTCACTATCCACATATTCAACGGAATAATATCTTTGAACAGGAGCAGTATTTCCAACCATCGAATACCACATATCATCGGCAACAACATACACATATGGTCCCACATCTGTAGCTGCAAAAATTAAAGTTTCATCTGTATTTGTAATTAATTCATGTACCAATGAATTAGGCAATCCATTACTCATTGAAGAAAATGTAACTCCTCCATCTGTTGATTTCCAAACAGGGTCATTACTATATCCACTTCCACCAAACCATACTAAATTAGAAGTAAGCGTAGATGCTAAAATAGTAGAGCCATATAAATAAAATTCAGCCGGGCCATTAAAACCTGCTGTCTTATTCCAATTTGTCCCTCCATTATTTGAATAAAAAAAAGTACCATCATCTGTTGCCACATAGATTCGATTCGCATCAACCGTTGAAGGTTCTATTGCTGAAATAGGAGAAGTCCCATCATTGGAGTTCGCTCTAAAGTCATAACTAAATTGGCTCGCAGTAATCGTGTATGGAGAAGAAGTTTGAGCAGTCAATGTAACGAGATGTGAACCATCACCTCCGCCAATATCACCTCCAGCAATGTAGATAGAATTATCGGCAGGATCAACAGTTTCAGAAGTAGGAAAAATCCAGTCTGCAACAGGTGGATGATTTCCTTCTAAATCATAAGAACTTTGATAACCATTTGTTTGAGGAAAATGATAATAGGTTGTCCAACCACCTGGGTAGACTGTCCAAAGGCTTTGATTATTTCTAGAAAATGCCATGTGTCCATAATCACCTGAAATTACTTGGTCAAAATTCACAGGCCCTGTTGCTCCACTTGCAGTCGATGTACGTTGATGTCCTTGATCTTGAGTACCACCATAAACATAAGATGAGTTTAATGGGTCTGTTCGAACATCATAAAATTGTCCTATGTTTAAACCAGATTGTCCTAAATTAGTAGTCGTTTGAAGTTCATCATATGAAACATGAAGTCCTCCGTGATTGGCCACTAAAACAAATTTAGTTCCATCCAGTTTTTCAAAAGATTCAATGTCCATTATATCAGCATGAATCTTATCATAATCTGAATAATAACTGCCCCATGTATTCACCTTAGTCCAGTTGACACCACCATCATATGAACGATACGCCTCTACTGCCCCCATGTACATTTTGTCCGCATCAAAAGGAGAAACCGAAAATCCTACATTCCAAGTATCCACAGGTGTAGAACCTTGAAGCGTCCAAGTTGCACCTAAATTTATGGACTTATAAATATCCGATTTATCTATTAATGCATATAAAGTGGTATCTATTCCAGTAATATTCCCTTCCAAATCTAACCATACTTCTTGAGGCAAATCTGTATTTGAATTTCGTAGTGAAACGGTTGTTCCATTGATGGTGTACAATTCTTTGCCTTGATGTAAAAGGAATACGGTATTGGATCCAAGAGGTGCCCATAATTTAGTATGATTAGAATTAACTGACGAAGAACCAACTGGATCAAAAACAGCAATTCGAGTGAAATTAGCTCCAAAATTAGTAGAACGATACAGCCACATTCGAGGTGCCCAAGGAGAAGGATCCCAAGCTCGACGTAAATAATAAATCGTCCCATCATCGAGTGCTACCATTTCAGTAGGCTCTCCCCAATTGTCAACAGAATTAATATCCATAACAGAGGCAGTCCATGTAAGTCCATTGTTAGAAGAATAATAAAGATCTTTACCTTGTGCTGCCATAATTATTTTAGTATTACTAGCATCTTCTATAACTTCAAGAATACCATTTCTAAATTGAGTGATTTCATTTAGTGGAGCCCATCCTGTTCCATCTATATTTCCACTAAATAAAATTCCACCACCTGCAATCCCATATATCTTATCGGCATCTTTGTCAAATTCAACTGTAGTCAAATTACCAGCTTGATTATTACTTCCAAGCTCCACCCATTCTCCTACCAAATTACCATTTGCAAAAGTCTCATTGGTACGAAGAACAGCGCTATTTCCTTGTCTCGTTTTTACCAAACTTCTTCGTGTTGCTTCATCAATCGCCTCCCAATCTGTATCAGGTGCAGCTCTGTGAATTAATTTCAACCACTCTTCTTTGGCATTACTGCCCTCCCCTTCTTGTTGACCTTCAAAAATTTGAGTGCCACCCTTTGTAGGTTGAGGATGAAAAATATTATTGGATTGATTTTGATTTTGATAGAGGAAAAATAAAGCGAAAAACAAAATAGAAAGGAATCCTAAAAACGGTTTGGACAAAGTATTAAAACTCATGTGTACGTAATTTATAGATTGTTTTTAATTTATTTTTTGGCTTTGGAGTTATTGAAGAATAGTTTTATAATCAAAAAGGTGAGTTTCATTTATCTTAATAGAAAAATCTAAAATAGTGAACTGTAAATATATGGTTTTATTTAAATGTAAAATAAAAAAATATTTGTTAGTATTCAATCTGAACTTAACCACCACCTGCTGAAAGTAGGCGGGTTAATTATACAAACGACTAAAGTCGTTGATATAATTTTTTGAATATCGAACTTGAATGAATATCGAACGCTGAGA
>CAKZSH010000361.1 GCA_937918905.1 uncultured Saprospiraceae bacterium | reverse complement strand
ACCCATCTGAAGGCTTCTTTTTCAATATGATTTCATAAAAAAATGAAGCCGTACCGAAGGGTATGCCTTAATTTTTTCATTTCCTCATATTAAAAAATAATCTCTTCATACGGGTAGGTTATTTAATTCCTACTCCCTTATCATTTTTTGGGTTCTAGATTCCAAGAAGGAAAGTTTTCTAATTCCTTAGTAAAAAATGGAAAACTCCATATAATTTGAAATATAAATGCTAACATTTTTGGTTCTAAATTAATTCATGTGGTTTGTTCAAATAATTATTAAGTTACTGGTTATTGAGTTATTTCGAATAACGTTTTTTTTCTAAAATTTTTGACCAATAACTTAATAACTATTTATACAAACCACATAAATTCACCTTGAACCACATTTTTTTTGGTAGTGCTACCTAAAACACGGCAGATAAGATTTGAACATATTTTTTAATTTGAAAAGGGCATCTTAATTTCATTCACAACAAAAATTGAGACCTCAATTGCATTAGTAATCCATCCATAAGTCAAACCTAAAAGTAATAGAAGATAATTGAGGGAAAAGTGAAGAAAAAATAAAAATGTTTTAAAAATGTTTTAGCAACTCCAAAACAAAACCCGCAACCTATTGATAATCAATTTGTTACGGGTTAGTGTGGTGATCCCACCAGGACTCGAACCTGGAACCTGCTGCTTAGAAGGCAGCTGCTCTATCCAGTTGAGCTATGAGACCTATTCTGGATATATGTGCTTTATTAAGCGGATGCAAATTTATATCTTTTTTCTAAAAAAATGCAATTTCCAACCTTTATTTTTTCAAACTAAATTACCTTTCATTTCGTTCCTTTCGCTTCCTGAAATTTTCTATATTCACCAACATTTTTAAAATGCCTAACTATGAGTCAAACGAATATTAAAATAGATGAAAGCTGGAAAGCTGTTTTGAATGATGAATTTCAACAACCCTACTTCGCAGAAATAAAAAAATACCTCGTACAAGAAAAACAAAATGGGCAAACCATTTACCCTCCTGGTTCTCTTATTTTCAATGCATTTGATTCCACTCCTTTTGATAAAGTGAAAGTGGTTATTATTGGTCAAGATCCTTATCATGGCCCAAGGCAAGCTCATGGTCTATGTTTTTCTGTAATGGATGGAATTTCACCTCCACCCTCTTTAGAAAATATTTACAAAGAACTTCATACTGATATTGGAATGACAATCCCCAAATCTGGTAACCTTCAAAAATGGGCAGACCAAGGCGTTTTTCTTTTAAACGCCTGCTTAACGGTAAGGGCTCACAATGCCAATTCTCATAAAAACATTGGCTGGCATAAATTTACAGATGCAGTTATTCAAAAATTATCTGAACAACGGGAAGGCATTGTTTTTTTACTTTGGGGAGGATTTGCAAAAAAGAAATCTGCTCTCATTGATGAAATTAAACACTACGTTTTAACTTCGGGCCATCCTTCTCCTTTAAGTGCTAATCGAGGATATTGGTTTGGAAATAAACACTTTTCAAAGACGAATGAGTTATTAAAAAAACAAGGCCTCTCTCCTATTGATTGGACGCTCTGATGAATATCGAATATCGAACAAGGATTTAAGATTTGAGAAATTTTAAATCCTTGTTCGATATTCGATATTCGATATTCCATTAAAGTTCTTCCATTTTTTTTATGCTATCTTCCAAGTCTTCTATAAAACACCCATAAGCTGACTTATTCATTTTTTTAGTTAACCACATTCCTAAAGTAGTTAATCCAATAAGACATCCTATCAATATTCCCATAAATTTGAGGTCGGATACAATATCAATTATCGGAACTTTGTCCATTAATTTGGGAAGCAATAACATTGCAATAATAATAATTGGAAATGCAATATATCCCCACCTTTCTTCATTTCTCAATGCTCGTTTCATAATCTCTCTATGTTTTTTCATTTCAGAAAGTGTATCTTTTGAAACATCAATATGACCATCCATTTTTTTATATTCAGAATACAAACCTGAAATTCCAAAAGCATAAAGAATAAAAAACACACTAAATAAACCAAGCAGCTCTGGATTATTCAGATTCCATAACATTCCTCCTGCAAAAACGGAAACAAAAAATATCGTCCAATACAGTTTGTATTTTAAACCTTTCTTTAATCCAGAAATCGTTAATGATGATTCTTTTGATATAGCATTCATAATTTCTTCTTTTTTAATTGTTGATGATAAAAATTTTTCCTCGTTGATTTTTTTCCAAGCTTTATTTAAATCTAAATTATCCATGAGTCGCTTTTTTATAAGATTCAATAATTTGGTTTTTCAATCGGTGAATTTTTACATTAACGTGGTTGACTTTCATTCCTAAAATTTCAGCGATTTCTTTATTCTTATAACTATCCAAATGTAATGTCATAATCGTCCGATCTACTTTATCCAAATTTCGAATTAATAGATATAAGAGTTCATGTGGTTTTTCATGGCCTTCAGTAGTTTTAGTATCTGGTAATAATTCTACGCTTGTTCCCACTTTTTTCTTAGCTGCCTTTTTAAATGTAAATACTGTATTTAATGCTACACGATAAAGCCAAGTACTAAAACTTGACCGCTCCTCAAATTTTGGGAAACTCTTCCATGCTTGTAAAAGTATTTCTTGAAATAAATCTTTCTTGTCCTCTGTATTATCAATATGCAAATTGATGACCTTATGAATGATACCTTCATTCTTTTGAATTAACTCAACATATTTATCTTTTAAGTCTTTTGACATACTTGTCTTCGTTTTCCAATTATTTGTTACATTCCATTAGTAGAAAATGTAAAGCAAAAAATTACAACGAAAGTATTTTTTTTGAAATTTATTTTAGAAAGGAGGAAAAACAATCAAAATGAAAATCAAAAATTCAATCAAAATTAAATATTTAGTACTTTGTTCGTTTAGTGATTGGTGATTCGTGATTCGTATCGAAAATTGTTAAATCCATTTTTTTAATTATATCGGAACGAATCACGAGTCACTAATCACATAGCTGCCACAATTCTAGTGACTCATCATTTAGATTTTGATTGAATTTTTGATATTGATTGAAATTTTAATTTTGATTGCCCCCTTATCTCTAAGGCAATTGGTAGGTAAGCACTTGGTCTTTATTAGCAACCAAGACAACTTTTCTATTTTCGGAGAAGAGATTGACAAGCTCAAAAGAAGTTGTTCCAGCCAAAGGGAAATCTTGATGAAGGCTTCCCTTTTTATCAATTAAAAATATTTGTTCTTGTTTTTCATTGACTGCTCCAATCATGGCTTTTCCCATGTTTTGAGATCGAACTGGAAAAATTTCATCAGGAGCATTCAAAAATCGAAACTTTCCATATTGAACAAATTCGTTTTGATGATTATAAAAAATTTGTAATTCATTATTTTCTAATACCACAAAATCAGTTTGATTATTTCCTGCCAAATCTGCTGAAGCATATTTTTGGTCAGCTTCAGGCAAGGTGTTTTTTTGTAATAAACTTAATCGTTCCCCTTCTAAATCTATCGCTCTTTGGTAACCTGATGGATCAGCAATTAAAATTTCATTATTGTTATTTTGTATTTGCAAACATAACGGCTGAGTCGATGAAGATGTAATTCCAAAACCTTCCCTCCTCTTAAATCCATTTTTCCCATAGGAAAAAAAGTCTCCCTTATCATTGAATGCCACAATGTAATCTTTGTTTCCTATTTGAAAATGTTTTAAAGGAGTACTTACTTTACCTATTTTTTCTAAACCCTGCCAACCTGAAAAAGGTATGCCTTTCATATCAAAACCATATAATATTTCATTTTCACAGGCTAAAAAAACACCATATTCACCTTCACTAAAATCAGCTAATAACATTCCATTTACGGCACTAGAAGATAATTTCAAAGGAAAGCTGTTTTGATTTTTTCCGTCAAAATCAATTTGATGAATCTCATCTTTAGTATTAAACATAATTAAAGGAGATTCATCTTGAATGAAATTCCCTCCTACAATTTTAGATAGAATTGGAGCGTCTAATAAAATATTCCATTCTTCCTCTCCCTCATTATTAAAAAGGTACAGTCGGTTTTCTTTATCTTGAATTAAAATATCATGGCTCCCTTTTTCATCATTATATATTGCAAACGGTTGTGTATGTGCTTGTGCTTGAAGTGGAGTCCTCCATCTTATTTCTGCAATCTCTTCCGTTTCTTTTTCATAAAACAAAAATCCATCATGAAGGAGTTGGTTATTTTCCCATCTTCCATTGAGTCCTATTGAAAAATTTTTCCAATAAAAAATTTGATCCTTTGAGGTTGTATTTCTCTCTGCTAATGCATTTTCAAAAAACTTCTGTGCTGTTTTTTGATTCCAATAGAACTCAACGGCTTCACTATTCGTGGATAAGTTTTTCATCTTCAAAAAAGTAATATTCCTCGCCAGGGTTTGATTCACTAAATATTGATCGATCCAATTTTCAATAATTCGAGTTGATTTTGAAAACACCACATAATTTTCGATAAAAGCATAACAAGGGTTTTGCATTTCTATTTCTTCCCCTTCGAAAAATGGAATTGGTAATTCTTCAAGTAAAATCTGTCGAATAGGATAAGTTTGATATTCCCAATTTTTAATTAAACCGACACTATCCGATAATTTTTCTAAATGATATTGCGCCATTTTTAGATCCGTCATTTCATACGCAACAAATTTTTCAGATCTCATTTTTCGAGTAAAAATCTGTGTTCGCCCTTGCAACCATTCTTCAGCAATCCAAGGTTTGAAATATTCATTAAAAACATTCCTTGTATTTTTCTCTTTTATCTCTTCTTTCCCATTTAAACTTTGCCTTACAAAATATGCAATATTTTGAGGTAAAATATCTTGTACTTGAGTGTTTGTAATTTTATTGTTAGAAAAGTATTGATTAAAAAAATCACTATCCCGAAATGGTTTCAAACTCCCATTAATAGCAACTCCCGTTTCTTGAAACACAAAAGTCCAATGACCTGATTCACATATTTTTGAAAAATAATTAAGTTGCTCTATTGGTTTTGGATTTAAAAATGGAGTAGCAAATGCTTTAAAATTATCAAACAAAACATGGGCTTCAATTTGGTCAGCCTGTTGTTTTGCTTTTTTTGAAATTTCTAATCGTTCATTATTCAACAAATTGGTAAATGGATTTTTCAGTTGTTGCATCCCCGTTTCTACCAAATAAGCATATCGAGAAACCAATAATAGATTATTAAAAGAAGCAACCGTAAATTTATTTTTTTGATCTAAACTTAAAGTGTAAACGATATTTCCATTTAATTGAGATTCTTTATGAGAAAAACTTTCCAATAACTCATCTAATGAAAAAACCTTATCTTGATCATCAATGATGTATAAAAAATCAACATCATTTTTTCCACTCAAATGTAATGAAGCTGTAATCTTAGAATCCAGAAGAAGTTGTTGATGATTTTTATTTTTGGAAAACAGTTTTCGTAGTGCATTGAAATCTTCTGACATTTTTTTTACGAAAAAAACATCGTTCATGTCCTTTGCATATGGCATCTTTGTAAGGTGATGGCGCAGCTGGAAAAAATCATTAAACGTAAGAATAATTGGAGAAGAGTTAGGAATGGCTTCAAAAGGATGTGCTTTTCCAAATGGATTACGATAGGTTTCTTGAATAAAGAAAAACCAAATAGATAAACCTACAATGATAATTAAGAAAAAAAATAGTAGTATTTTTTTCAATTAAATAGTATTTCTGATAGTGTCTAAAATTTAAATGATTTAAGTTTAACAATACATTTACGAATTCAACCTAGATCATTTTTTTTCCCTGACACAAAAATAAGCATTTTTATGAATAAAAAATTATTATCAGTTGGAGCAATTATGGGAATGTTAGCAGTTATCATTGGGGCATTTGGAGCACATGGGTTAGAAGGGAAAATCAAGCCAGAAAGAATTGGTTTTTTCGAAACAGGTGTAGCTTATCAATTTTACCATACATTTGCCATTTTCATTGCAGTTTTCTTAGGTGCTCATTTTAAAAATAAAATCTTTGATCGAGCTGGTTGGTTTTTCTTTGTTGGAATTCTCTTGTTTTCAGGGTCATTATATCTTTTGGCCACAAGAGTATTGTTAGGCATCGAAAGCCTATCAGGAATTTTAGGACCAATGACTCCAATTGGCGGTCTATTTTTTATTATTGGCTGGGGAACTATCTTATATGGTATTTTGAAAAAGGGAAAAAGGGAAGACGGATTTATGATTTGAGAAGTTTGTCTTCCCTTTTTCCTTCTTCATAAACACTTTAATCACTAGTCCAATAATCAAATACCAAAGCTTTCTCAACATACGGTTTAAGAATTTCTACAAATTCAATATGCTTAGGATGAGGAAGATAAATTGCTCTGCCAGCTTCATTTTCGAAGGTTACAAAAAAGCAATGCGTATAGCCTTGATCTAATTCTTCAGGGCTATTATTAGTTCCCCACTCAAATCCGATCACTTCTGGAATATGATTTTTTAATTCTGCAAACTTAGTTTCTACTGTTTTAATATTGGCAAGTGATGCTTCATCATTAAATTTAAACATTACAATATGGCGAAGTACTTTCTCTTTCTCTGCAGTCTGGATGGCTTCTTCTTTCATTGGCTTTTGGTTTATTTTTTTGGAGTTATCAGTATTTGAACAACTACTTAAAAGTAAGATGGTAAAAAAAAATAAGAATAGATTCTTCATTTTAGGTGATTTATTAATTGAAATATTAAAAACAATTAGAATAAAAATAGGTTCACTCTTTTCAATCGCAAATTTAGTTAAGATAATCTTTAATCTTTTAACTTCTTTTAAGACTTTCCATTCATATTTCTTCTTTTTTTAATAAAACCTTATCGGGCAATTAACTCCAATTAACAAATGAGTCCTGCATCTTGCCGTTATATCAATCATAAATAACAAATATTGATTTATTCAACAATTCGTTCACCACACTAAAACTTTGGAATTATGAACACGACAAAAAGATTTTTCGGAACAGCATTCGCACTTTTATTAACTACTTTCACTTTTGCACAAGTTTCATTAGGACTTAAAGCAGGTGTAAATTATGCTAATATCTCAACCCCAGATTTATCTATCGTGGGTATTCCAAATACAGACGCTAACAGATCATTTACATTTGGAGCAGTTGCAGACATAGGAATAAAAAATGGTTTTTCAATCCAACCTGAATTAAATTTCACTAAAAAAGGTTTTGAGATTTCTCAAGGAATTCCATTGGAATTATTGGATATCAATCTTCCTGTAGGTGTTAAAGCTATTACTGATTTGAATTATATTGAAATGCCAGTATTGGGAAAATATACTTTTGGAAATGAAAAAATGGGAGCATATGTTGTTGCCGGCCCAACGATGGGATACGCAACTGGAGGTCGATTTAAAACGGCTGCAAGCTTTATCATTGATGTAAATATAGTTAATCGAAAATTTGACTTAGATGCTTTGAATATATCTAAATTCGATATAGGAGGAACGATTGGAGTGGGTGGAACTATGAACTTAGGGAATACCAAATGGTTTATGGATGCACGATACACTCATGGTTTCAAAAAATTAGATAATGTACCAGTTATTGATTTAGATTTTAGAAATAAAAACTTTGCGTTAACTACAGGAATTATGATCCCTCTTTCAAGTGGTTACTCAAGTCCAAGAGCTTAAAGCATTTTTAATCCTTTGATATATCACAATAGAGGCCTTCGGAGATTTTATCTTCGAAGGTCTTTTTTTATTCCCCATATAAAAACACGAGTAAAGGTTTGACTTTTCAGTCAAGCCTTTACTTTTATCGTCCTTCCCCAAAAAATCAAGGCATCCTTGATTTTGTTCTTGAAAGTAAAGGCTTGACTGAAAAGTCAAATCTTTACTCGTGCTCCTTACGTTAAAACGTAAAAAGGTGTTACTGCAAATTGCGGTAACACCTTTCTCTTTTGAATTAATTCTATTAATTAATTTTCAGAAAACTCAACTACTGGCTCGTCATCTTCTTCTTTTTTCCTATTGCGATACCAAATGAATCCAATCGTTCCAACGATAATGTAAGGAGTCATAAACATATAAATAATTCCAGCATTCAATCCTTTCCCTGCAGTTCCTCCATCTTTTAGATTTTGTTCTGCTGACATTTTACACATCGGACATTGAGCTTGAGCATCATTGACAGTAGCCATATTTAGGGTAAAAGCTAAGGCTAAAAGTGCAGTGTATTTTAGAAAATTCTTTTTCATAATTTTGGATTTTTTCCAATGCAAAGATAAATGATTTATTTTTTTTTAAAACCGTACTATTGATAATATGGTCGTAACATCAAATAACAAATAGGCCCCGTAATCGCCACATACAACCAAAGTGGATAAACATACCTTGCTATTTTTTTATGGCGATCAAATTGATTGGTAAAAGCTCGATTAAAAGTCAACAAAATAAATGGCAAAATTACTGCTGCTAAAATAACATGAGTAGCTAATAATATTAAATAAATTGTTCGCTTCCCTCCTACTGCTGCCTTCTCTGCTGGGCTTACCTCTCCATTAAAATCTGCATCGCCAAACATTACTGCTTCATTTGTAAAATGATAAACTACATAAGACAATAAAAACATAGCAGATAAAGCCATCGCTAAATAAATTGAATTTCGATGCGCCTTCATATTTTTATTTTTAATAAAATACAAAGCTGCAATCAATGCAACAGCTGCTAAGGCATTCAAAGAAGAATGAAAAGGCGGTAAAAAACTAAAATCAATAGCTGTTTCTATTTTGATCCTTCTCATCATACCCACTAAAGCAAGTACAACAATTGAAATCACAACTGACAAAATATTGAGTTTCTTTTCTAAAGCCTTATTTGGTTGTAAATTATTATTTCCCATTTTCTCTTTTTTATAAAAACAAAAATTAGGGGAGTTTGGTTGAAATAAGTTTATTAAATTTATGTCAAAATTACTTTTCTTTTTCTCGCTCAAATTCAATTCCTGGTCTTACGTCTCGTGGTAATAAAAGCGCAATATGTTCTACCATTCTCTTGACTTCATCAACATTATCGATATGGTAAAAATTACGAATGGTATTTTTGTTATCGACTAAAACAAAAAATGGGTATTCATTTATTTGATTAGCTGTCTTTTTTTCTAATATTACATCAGGTGCATCATTTTCTATTTCTTTCCATTCTATTGGATATTTAATTTGTCCACCTAACCAATTTTTTAAACCTTCCTCTGGAGCCTGAATAATTTTATGTTGAAAAGGATTTATTTTTCTTTCCGTCTGGATTTTCACAAGATCTCCAATACCTGTTCTTTGTGCTAATAAAGGGAAGGTCAAAATTTTCAAATTAGAATTATCTCCAAATTGGATATTCAATTTTTGAATAACATCTAATATGACTTCTGTATTTTTTTTGTCCTCACCTATAAAACTAAGTACTGACATTTTATTTTCTAAGCTGTCAATAGTATAATCTGAGTCAGCAGTTGACCAAGCAAAGTTGGGTAATTTGCCATAATCTTTTAACTCCGCTCGACTATCCATCTGATAGTTGTAGCCAGTTTTTAAGTAATACCAAGACATTAAAGGAAAAATGATAAGGATGGTGAGGATTCCTAGAACTCGCAGTTTTCTTGCCATAATATATCGTGAATGATTTTAAACTATAACAAAAAAAAGGTGAGATTGTTAGTCTCACCTTTTTTAATTTTTATTGAAAATCTTCTTTTTTCAATTCTCTGGTGGTTTCGACCATTCCTATTTTTTTAATTTTAGGAGAAGTAGTCGTTTCCATTTGATTCCTTTCTTTAATCACATTTCTTCGTTCACCGTAGGAAGCACCTTCATTAAAGAAAGCCACTACCGCCCAAACCAAAAGTCCAGTTGGTAACAATACACTTGCAACTAATCCTTTTGCCTCATAGCGCATGTGCATAAATTCGTAGATGATAAAATAGGCTTTATAAAGACTCAATCCAATCATTATCAACATATAAGGATAACGCATCCAACCATCACCAATGTCAAATGACTCTGTAATATGACCATTGGCAAAAAGAGCAATCGCTACTTCCACAATAGTTAACACACCTAAAAGGATTAAACCTTTGAATACTAATTTTTTACTGTCTTCGTAAGATAAATCACTCATTATCGAATATTAATTTTGAATGTTGAATTATGAATTTTGAATGAATCGAAAATCGTATTCAAAGTTCATTATTATTCTAATTTTTTAATTGAAAAATTTAAATTCGTTTTTCTTTTTACAATAAGTAAAAACAAAGGAAAACGAATACCCATACTAAATCGACAAAGTGCCAATACAATCCAATCTTCTCCACCATCTCGTATTTATTATTTCTTTTGTGGTATAATCCACTTGCCACATTTATCATAATGATAATCAAAAATACTACTCCAGAAAATACGTGAAATCCGTGAAACCCTGTGATAAAGAAAAATAAAGAACCGAATGCAATTGGGCCATCTCTTTCTTTTAATATTTGACCATCTTCTGTTTTGTATGCTGCTGGCTCATACAAGTGCGTATCATGGCCATATGTAATTAAGTAGGGATCTTTTACCTCGAAAGCATCTCCTACATGATATTCATAATTATGATCTCTTTTTACAAAGTACCTTTTATCAATATTTTCTTCAGTATTTGCAATACCATCAGCAAGATAATATTTCACTTTATTTTTATTCACTTCCCCATGACTATGACCATGATCATCTCCATGAGCCATCTCAGGAGCTTCACTTACATCATATTCTTTATATCCTGCAGCGACCAAATCAGATCCACTTATATAATTTCCGTTCTCCAAATGAGATGAAAAAGGATTTTTAGTTACAGTAACTCCCTCACCATTAATCATGGTATTCCATTCCCATGCTTGACATCCAAGGAAAGTTGCACCACCAATAATGGTTAGAGCCATCCAAAAGATAACTCCTCGCTTATTATTTCTTGCACCCTCTTGTACAGCACGTACCATCGTCACAGAACTAATGATTAAAACAAAAGTCATAAATGTTACGAAAACAAGTGGTGCAGAACCGTGGTAAAAAGGCATTTTTTCAAAAACAAAATCAGGTACTGGCCAAGCTGGCATACTGAATCGAATCGCACCATATGCAATCAAAAATCCTGCAAAGGTAAATGCATCCGAAACTAAAAAATACCACATCATCAATTTCCCATAACTGGCATCGAATGGTTCGGCTGCGCCGTCCCAATTTTCTCCTACCTCTTGGTGGTGGTCATGTACAGTTGTATCTGTCGCCATTTGTATTAATTTAAAAATTTTCTAAGCAATTAACTTAATTGCTTACGTCAGTTATTTATTAATAAATTATGAATTCAATACTAAGAAAAAAACAAGGTATAACCATAACACTCCTACAAAGTGCCAATAGGTAACCGTTAAATCTAAACGGTGCATTCTAGCCTTCGTTACAAAAGGCTTTAAAGTAAATGCATGTACCAAAGCTGCCATCAATGCAACTATGCCACCTAAAACATGTGCTGCATGTACTCCTGAAATTACATATACAAATGATCCCGCAGGATTACCATCCATATAAATTCCATTATTCATCATATCCATCCATGCTTCATATTGTAATACAACAAAGGCCACTCCCAACAAAAATCCAGTTACCAATAAACCTTTATATAATTTAATATTATTTCTTCGAAAAGCTCTTTGGCAAAGAATCAAAACTATACTACTTGCTACAATTATTCCTGCATTCCAAAAAAATAAAATTGGTAAATCAAACTCCAACCAATTCCCCGCGGCACGTCGAACTACGAACGCACTTGTAAAACCAACAAACATCATAACAATACTCGCACAAGCAATCCATAAAGCAAATTTCTGTGGATGAATTTTGTTTTTCGTTTGTGTTTTAGGTTCGTTATTGAAAATGGTTGCATTCATACTACTAAATTAATTTTGAATGAAGAATTTTGAATTTTAAATTATCAAAAACTTGATTCAATTTTTATAAGAAATCATTGCGTTTGCAAATGAAATATTTTAAATGTTTCCTTTAGGGAAAGGGCTAAATTTTATCCATTGCCAAAGCAATCAAGGCAATAGGTAAATAAACGAAAGAACAAAACATTACTTTTAAAGCTGCTTCTCTCGTACACATTTTATATAATTTCCAACTATATCCTGCGTAAACAATTCCTGTAATTCCTACAACAATAGCTGAAACAATTCCAGTAACACCCATAAAATATGGCATCAAAGCAACTGCTATCAACATCAATGCAAAAAAGAAAGATTGTAATCCTGTATTCGCATCTCTTTCCCCATCCTTTGATGGTAATAATCGAAAACCTGCATTGGTATAATCTTCATGTCCAACCCATGCAATCGCCCAAAAGTGTGGGAACTGCCACATGAATTGAATTCCAAATAAAACAATTGCTAATGCAGTCAATTCACCTTGAGCAGCTACACAACCAATCATCGTTGGCAATGCTCCTGGGATTGCTCCAATAAAAACAGCAATTGGAGAAATTCTTTTCATTGGAGTATAAAGGAATGAGTACAAAATCAATGACAATGTTCCTAGAACTGCTGTCCAAGGATTAATCATTGCTAACAATGTAATTCCAATCATACTCGAAAATCCAGCAATCATTATTGCTTCTGAAATTCCCATTCGTTGAGTTGCTAATGGTCGATTAGCCGTTCTTTTCATCAACTGATCGGTATCTCTTTCCAATACTTGATTTAAAATATTAGAAGCACCAGTCACTAAAAAACCTCCTACACATAATGCTAATAAAATCCCCCAGTTAATCGTCCCTTCTAGTGCAATCAAATATGCCATTGCAGCAGAAAATACAACCAACAAGTTCAATTTTAATTTGAACAGCATATTATAATCTGCCACCTTTTGTCTAAAAGGGCTTAATACAGATCTATTGCTATTTACTACTTTCGCTCTCAACTGAATTTCATTATTCTAAAATAAAGAACCAATAAACACGATTAAGTATATTATTAATTCTTCATTTTTAATTATTCATTAATTAATGTTCCTCCGTTTCTCCTTCTGCTAATGGTACGATCTGAGGGATAAATTCTTTTCCATCTTTTCCATAATCGTATGCCCATCTTTGAACAGCAGGAATCTTCCCTGGCCAGTTACCGTGTCCTGGGTCAATTGGAGTTGTCCACTCTAAAGTAGTTGCTCCCCAAGGATTTTTACTTGTTACTTTTTTACCTTTCCAAATACTATAGAAAAAGTTGATGATAAATAAAACTTGTAAAGCAAAAACTACAACTGCTGCAATTGTGATAAATTTATTGATCGTTGCAAAGTGATTGAAGTTTTCGAAAGTATCGAAACTGTAGTAACGTCTTGGTACACCAGCCATTCCTAAATAGTGCATTGGCCAGAATACTGCGTATGCTCCTATCAATGTACCCCAGAAGTGAATTCGTCCTAGAGTCTCATTCATAAATCTACCATACATTTTAGGAAACCAATGATAAACCCCTGCAAACATTCCAAAAAATGCTGCAACTCCCATTACAATGTGGAAGTGAGCTACTACGAAATAGGTATCGTGCATTTGGATATCAATTGCAGAGTTTCCTAAAAAGATACCAGTCAAACCTCCTGAAATAAACATGGAAACGAAACCGATACTAAATAAAGAAGCTGCATTGAATCGAATATTACCTCCATACAATGTCGCAATCCAGTTGAATACTTTTACCGCAGATGGTACTGCAATAATCAAAGTAAAGATTACAAAGAAGTTAGAGATAAATGGATTTACACCTGACATAAACATGTGGTGTGCCCATACAATAAATGATAAGAATGCAATTGCCAAGATCGAATAAACCATCGCACGGTATCCAAAAATTGGTTTTCGTGCATGTATTGAGAGTACTTCAGATACAATTCCCATCGCTGGCAAAATGATGATATATACTTCAGGGTGACCTAAGAACCAGAATAAGTGTTGGTACAATACTGGACTACCACCAACATGATCTAATGCTTGTCCACCAATAAATATTTCACTTAAAAAGAAACTCGTTTGTAAAGCTCTATCACATAACAATAGGAAGAATGCAGATACTAAAACTGGGAAAGAAAGAATTCCTAAAATCGCAGTTACAAAAAATGCCCAAATCGTCAATGGCATTCTCCACATCGTCATTCCTTTTGTTCTCAAGTTTAATACTGTGGTTACATAATTGATCCCACCTAATAAAACTGAAACAACAAAGAAAACTAAACTCATTGTCCACATCGTCATACCTGCTCCCGATCCACTAGATGCCAATGGCAAGGCACTTAACGGAGGATAAGCTGTCCATCCACCTGAGAATGGTCCAGTACTTAGGAATAATGAAGCAAACATAATCGCACCTGCTAAGAAAAAGAACCAGTACGATAACATGTTCAATAGCGGTGAAGCCATATCCCTTGCTCCTATTTGTAGTGGTATCAGCAGATTACTAAAGGTTCCACTCAGTCCGGCTGTCAGTACGAAGAATACGATGACCGTACCGTGAATGGTAACTAAAGCATAATAGAATTGAGGTGCTAAAGTACCTACTCCATCAGCTACTGTAATCCATTTTCCAAGAATAGGTTTTAACCACATTAAGCTTTCCTCTGGAAATCCAAGTTGCATACGGAAAACCAATGACATCATTGCTCCCATCACTCCCCAGAACATTCCTGTAATAAGGAATTGCTTTGCAATGGTCTTGTGATCTTGACTGAAAATGTAAGTTGTTACAAAATTAGATTGAAACTTATCCTCATCATGATGATCGTGAAAGTGATCGTCATAACCATACTCTTCAATGAGTAAATCGGTTTGAGAGAGTTTTTCTGTAGTTTTAATACTTGCCATTATTAATAACTTTTATAAATAAAATCCAAAATAGGATTGGCTTAATTTATTTAATTGATAAACTAATTCTATTGCGAAATAATTCTTGCTTCTGTTCTTCTATTTTTCTGACGACCTGCTTCAGTTGCATTATCTCCTATTGGAGAAGTTTCTCCATAACCTTTTGAAACTAATCTTGAAGGATCAATTGGTTGTTCAGTTGAATTAGCAACTCTGGTTGTAAGTTGAGCATATACAGCATCAGCTCTTCTTTGAGATAAACTCAGATTACCTTCATCATCTCCCTGACTATCCGTATGACCAGCCAACTCAATTCTAACATTTGGATTTTTATTCAATTGATTCTTCAAATGTTCAATTTGATATTTTGACATATCAGTTAAACCAGCTCCTCCACTTACAAATTCAACTTTATTTAAAATGATCGTTTTATCATCACCTGCTAAGGCTCCATCAAAGTTAGTTTTGAATTCAGCTAATTGTGCAGCATCTTCAACATCAAATAGATACCCCTTATGAGGATCTTCATCTGTAAATCTAACCCCTCCTGTGAAGTAGTAAGACTTTTGTTTTTTCAACCAAGCAACGTATTCATCTTCTTCTACAATTCTAACTACTTTTTTCATTGCGTAATGTTGTTGCCCGCAAAGTTCAGCACATGCCAAATCGTAGTTGAAAGTTTCCCAAAGTTTCTTACCAGGATTAAGTGGATCTTCTGCTTGATACTCTGGATACTTACTCAAGTTTTTACGATATTCTTCAGTCGTTAATTTCGGTGTAAAATAAAAGTACGTAGGTAGACCTGGAATTGCATCCATTTTTATTCTAAAGTGAGGCATATCAAAATTGTGTAAAACATCTTTTGCAGTAATACGCACCCGTACTTTTTTACCTTTTGGTAAAACAATATCACTTGCCATAAAGTCATCCAAATTCTTGACATCTGTCCAATCTTGACCTAATGGATTCAGCCCCGTAATCATTCTATAATTTTTTTCACCTAATGCACCATCTGCACCTGGGTATCTTATCGTCCAAGAAAATTGTTGCCCTGTTGCTTCTATTTCAATATCTTCATCATTGTCATCACCCATTACTTCGTTCCAAGCAATCAAACCATTGACTACTAAGAAACACATTGTAATTGCAGGAACTGCAGTCCATACCATTTCCAGTTTAGTATCATGTGGCATAAACAATGCTTTTCGTCCTCGTCGCCCACGGTATTTCCATGCATACCAAAAAAGTGCGATGTGAGTCACAACAAAAACAATATAGGTAATTCCCAATGTGACATTAAACATATTATCCAATGCATCTCCGTGCATTGAAGCAGACTCATGTGGCCCATATCCTAACATCCAATTTTTGTAATACCATGCTGATACCAAACAAAAAATCATAAAGCCAACTAAGAAGACCATTCCTAAAAACCCTTGACGAGTATTCAAAGAATCTTGTGCTTCACCTTCATCTTGATTTGCTAAAGCAAGCTCTGTTACTTTACCTAACTGTACTAAAACGACAGCAGTCAAAACGATACATAAAAAGATAATTAAAAAGCTCATTTACAATTTCTATTTTATACTTTTTCTAACAAAATAGTTTAATACAAGTTGACAAAAATTCAATTAGTTAAACCTGTTATATATCAGATTTCCTTATTTTGAATTATTCTAAATAACGTGGTGCGTAACACTTTCACCATAATAAGGATCTTTTTCAGGCACTAATGATGCTTGACTTAACTTGCTAAAAGTGAAATAAATAAATAGTGCCGTAAATCCTATAAATGCTCCTAACTCCAATAATCCAGGGAACCAGTAACCTGCAACTGAACCTAATTCTGTTGCTGCCTCTTGACTTCCTGCAATATTGATTAATGCACCTGGCTTAATCATATAGAAAATGTCAAACCAATGCCCAAAGAATGTAATTGCTGCTACCAAACCGATAGTACCAAATTTTCTTTTTGAAGAGTTTCTTATCAAAATCAAAAATGGCAATACGAAGTTGATAACTAGATTTCCATAAAATAATATTGGATACTGATCTCTTCGAGTTAAGAAATAAATTGTTTCCTCTCCATTGTTTGAGTACCAAATCAACATGTATTGAGAGAACCAAGTATAGGTCCAAAAAACACTAAATCCGAATAAGTATTTTCCAATATCATGCATATGATTTTCAGTTACATTTGGATAGTAACCTCTTGATTTCAAATAGATCAACATTAAAACTGTTAGAGACAACATCCCTACAAAGAAACTTGCTGTTGCATTCCATGCATACATGGTACTGTACCAATGTGCATCAATTGACATCATTAATTGCCAGATAAATATTGCACTTGTAAATGCTACAAATGGAAGATAGGCAGCCATCCAATTTCTTGCTCGACCATGGTAAGAATAATCTCCTACATCTGCGCTATCCTCTGCAACAGAGATAGACCGAATTCTTAAAGTAATGAAATACCAAATTCCTACAAATATTAATGCAGAAGCTGCATACCAGTATTTGTTTAGAAAAGCTGACTTACCTGCTATGATTTCATCATAATGCGCATCAGTAGGATCTAAAACTCCTTCCGCATTCCAATGATATAAATGATGCCAATGGAAGAAAACTCCTGCAACAAGAACAGCCATCATTATTAATGCTGGTCCCATCCATAAAGCATATGCTTCCCACAATCTTTTCATTCCTGAAAACCATCCACCATAAGCAGTAATAAATGCACAGTAACCAAACATAGCAACAAATGCCATTCCTAAGAAGTAAACTGAATTTTGCAAAAAGTTACTCCAAAAACGCATGTGGTATGTAGAAACTGTTTCTTCATGACCATGATTCATTACAGTCATTGTTGCTGGTTCGACAAAATATGTACCTGCCAAACATAGCGCACCTAAGACGATTAAACTTAGCAACACCATTCTTTCTCTGCCTGTAAAAGTAAATTGATTCATCTCTGAATATTAGTTATTTGATAATTTAATTTTGAGTAAAACAAATTTTGAATTTTCAGTTTTGAATTTTAAATGAATCTAAAAGGAGAATTACAATTTTCTCGATTCATTTAAAATTCAAGAATTATCATTCAAAATTATTAATGATTTCCGTCTTCATGTCCATGATCTCCTTCATGTCCGTGTCCATCATCATGACTGTGATCGCCCTCATGAGCTTCATCAGAATGACTTGCATCATCATGAGAATTATTTTCAGCTATTGGTGCTTGTATAGTAGCAGCAGGAACAGCAAAGTCATTTAAAGTATTTGCTTTTTCGCTATAAACTGTTTTAGTTTCTTTTGCTTGAAGTGATCGAATATAATGAATAACATTCCATCGTTCTTCATAAGAAACTTTATCAGCATAACCTCCCATTACATTTTTTCCATAAATCAAAGCATGGTAAAAACGTCCATTAGAAGCAGCTGTAAATTCTTCATTAATTAAGTTAGCTGGTTGTGCTGGATAAACACCTCCATTATCTCTAACCAAGTATCCATTTCCGTCACCTTTTTCACCATGACAAGTTGCACAAAAGATATTGTACAAGTTTTTTCCATCAGCAATTGCCGCTTCAGAAATTGGAAAAGGGTTATCTAAAATTTCGTTTGTTGCACGAGTTCGCTCTGGCTCTGTATCCGCATAATAATAAGGTACACTACCGTTTTGAGTACCAACAATTCCTCTATCAGTTTTCTTACTTCCTCCTGCATAACCTCTAGGGATAGTTCCATTGATAGGCTTACGTGGAGAAGATAACTCTAATAATGTTTTACCACTACCTTGCTTTACACTTGCATCTTCCCAAGTATTCAAATAGTAGTCAGTATAAACATTTGCTTCATAGGCAATTGAGTGTCCCATATCAGGCATATATTCTCTTCCAGGACTTTCTGGATCTGATGAACATGAACTCATCACCAATGCCAAAGCAAAAACTAGAACGTAAATATTTTTTTTCAAATTCATTTTAAATAAATTGTTTGTTGATTGTTATAAAATGCTATCAACAAATTTTTATTAATTAACAATCAATCTTAAAATCAAAATTATTTTTTGATTTTAATGTTGATTTTGATTTTAGATAGTTTTAATATTCAACTCTGTTGCACCAGTTCCACTCAAGAAACCTTTTAATGAATCGATCTCTTCTTTCGAACTATCTGAAACATTGAATGCTAAACAAAATTTATCATCCGTAATTCTATCATGCAAGGTTGGGTTATCTGCACCTGGTCCCATTCCACATACTGTGTAATAGGTGATTACCATTCCTACACAAGAAAACAATACTGTCAACTCAAATGTAATAGGAATAAATGCAGGAACTGACCAATATGGCTTACCACCAAAAATGATTGGCCAATCACGAGTAAATACCCATGACATAAATAAGAAAGCTGTCAATGTACCCAAAGCACCATAAACGAATCCTGCAATGTGTAACCGACTTTCTGACAAGCCCATTACCTCATCCAATCCGTGAACTGGAAATGGAGTGAATACATCATGAATATCTAAATGGTCTTTTTGTGCTTTTTGAATTGCGTGGATTAAATCATCCTCATCGTCGTACAATCCAAATAAAACATCTTTATGTCCTTCCATTTTTATAAATATTTTTTCGATTAATTTTGAATTATAATTTTTGAATTTTGAATGTGTCGAATACTTTTTTCAAAACTCAATATTAATCTCTATTCATTTAAATTTATTCAAAAATTTTGTTTGAAAAATTTTGATTTAAAACTCACCGAAATTCGACTCATTCAAAATTCAAAATTCACCATTCAAAATTATTTAATGATGGTCATCATCATGAGCATGTGCATGCGCTGTAACTTTCTCCACATCAGCAGGATCAAAGTGGTCTCTATTTGCAGGCCCCGTATATTGAGAACCTGATGTTTTCAATATACTTTTCACCTCAGCAATTGCAACTACGGGTGCAACTCTTGTAAAGATTAAGTATAGTGTAAAGAACAATCCAAATGTTCCTAAGTAAATACCAATCTCCACCCAAGTGGGAACATAGTAACTCCAGCTTGATGGTAAATAATCACGAGCCAATGTAGTTACGATAATTACAAATCGCTCAAACCACATTCCGATATTGATAAAAATTGACATAAAGAATGTCAACGTAATACTTCTTCTGTATTTTTCGATCCAGAAAATTTGCGGAGCTAAAACATTACATCCCATCATACCTACATACGACCAAAAATAAATTCCTGTTGCTCTATTATAAAATGCAAATTGCTCATATGGATATTGAGAATACCATGAAATGAATAGCTCTGTTAAATAAGCTACACCTACCATTGTACCAGTTAGTACAATTACTTTATTCATTGACTCAATATGCTGCAAAGTAATGTAGTCATGTAATTTCAATACTTTTCTCGTAATCAACATCAGCGTTTGTACCATTGCGAATCCAGAGAAGATCGCCCCTGCTACGAAGTATGGAGGGAAAATAGTTGTGTGCCATCCTGGAATAACTGAAGTTGCGAAATCAAAAGATACAATCGTGTGTACAGA
Source organism: uncultured Saprospiraceae bacterium (assembly GCA_937918905.1). GTDB lineage: Bacteria > Bacteroidota > Bacteroidia > Chitinophagales > Saprospiraceae > CAJQQY01. The sequence goes on along the minus strand of CAKZSH010000361.1, from coordinate 11,967 downwards.
AAGTACAAGTGGCGTTGCGATACCTGCTAAGATTAATGACAAAGACTCAAATCGTTGCCAATGCTTTGCGGAACCTGTCCAACCGAATGAAACAAAACTGTATATCTTTCTTCTCAATCCAGTAGAACGATCTCTTAATGTTGCCAAATCAGGAACAAGACCTGTGTACCAGAATAATAATGATACGGTGAAATATGTTGAGATGGCAAATACATCCCAAAGTAATGGCGAGTTAAAGTTTACCCATAAAGGTCCACGAGTGTTTGGATAAGGGAAAATGAAAATCGCTAACCACAAACGTCCCATGTGTATCAAAGGGAAAAGTCCTGCACACATTACGGCAAAAATAGTCATCGCCTCTGCCGCACGGTTTACCCCTGTTCTCCACTTTTGTCGGAAAAGTAAAAGGATGGCAGAAATCAAGGTTCCTGCGTGACCGATTCCAATCCACCAAACGAAATTGGTAATATCCCAACCCCATCCAATAGTTCTATTTAAGTCCCATGTTCCAATACCCATCCAGATTGTCCAAAGGATACAGAAAATACCAAAACTTAATGTTACAACTGATAAGATAAATGCAATTACCCAAGCTTTACTTGGTGCCTTCTCCGCTGGAGCACATATATCCTCTGTGATCTGGTGATAGGTCTTATCACCTGTAATCAGGGTATGTCTTAGTGGAGAAATAATTGGATGATGACTCATATTTATTATATATTTAAAATTGTCTTTTTAGATGGTTTACTTCAATTTGGATTAGCTATCTAAAGCTGCTCCTTTGTTAAAAATCTTAGCAGAATAATCAACTGATGATCTTGTATTGATTTCTTCTAAAACTTTATAGTTAATTGAAGCTCGGCTTCTTTTGTAAACTTCACTTTTCTTATCGTTCATATCTCCAAAAGTAATTGCGCCAGTTGGGCATGAAGTCTGACAAGCAGTTTTAACTTCACCGTCCATTAATTTTCTTCCTTCACTCTTCGCAGTCAATTTACCTTCTTGGATTTTTTGAACACAGAAACTACATTTTTCAATAACTCCTCTTGAACGAACTGTTACGTCTGGGTTTAAAACCATACGAGTTAAGTTATCCGCTCCGTAAGGAATTTCTTCACCGTTAACATCATATTGATTAACTGGGAATAAATCTGCAGTTGTATAATCTAACCAGTTGAATCGTCGTACTTTATAAGGACAGTTATTTGCACAGTAACGAGTACCGATACATCTGTTATAAGTCATTTGATTCAATCCTTCTGAACTGTGGTTAGTTGCAGCTACTGGACAAACATTCTCACAAGGAGCGTTATCACAATGCTGACACATCATTGGTTGGTAAACAACATTTGGATTTTCAACATCTCCCATAAAGTATCGGTCAATTCTTAACCAAGCCATTTCATGGTGACGGTGAACTTCTGTTTTACCAACTACTGGAATATTATTTTCAGACATACAAGCCACCGTACAAGCTCCACAACCGATACATGCATTCATGTCGATTTGCATTCCCCAATGGTGTCCTTGACTGTATAATTGATCTTTGTATTCTTCGTAAGGATAAAGTGTTTTAGAGTTTAAGTGTTCCGCTTTGTCATGGAACTTTTTCATCTCCTTATCAAACTCAGCAATCTCGCTTAATTTCGCAGAGAAAATAACTGAACGATTGGTAATCGCTCCGTCATAACCGTTGATACCAATTGCGTGGTCATCCACATTGAAGTCTGGATTTTCTTGTTCAAAAACTCCATAAGTATGATGATACTGAACACATGCAAATTTCTCATCGTATTCGATACTGTCACTTACATTTGCTTTAGCATAGTAAAGAGTATTTCCTTGAGCATCTCGAGACAACATCGGGTAAGCATTTTCTCCAACATCAATTCCACACTCTCCTGATATTGTTCGTCCATAACCTAAAGCCATAGATACTGTTGCAATATCTCCTACTGTCGGTTGACCAAAGTTGGTTGTCGCAGTTACTCTTTCAGTAACGTCACCTACTGTCAAATCAACTTTATCTCCTTTTCCTTTTTTAATGCCAGTTCCTACATTGAATGCCCCATCAAAATCATTTTTACCATTCCATTTGATTGGAACATATAAAACATTCCCCCAAGCACATCGGCTAATTGGGTCAGGCATTTCTTGTAACCAAGGGTTATCTGCATATTGTCCGTTACCGATGTTTACTGTTTCAAAAAATGAAATTTCAGTTCCACCATCAGTAAATGGTTTATTGATTTTTGCAGCAGCATTACTTACACTTCCTGCGAAAGTATATGTTGATCCACCATGAGGCGCATCAAATACTCCATCATGTAATGCAGTATCCCAAAATCCTTGGAATGATTGGAAACCGTTCTCTTGTGTGTACAAGTTATTTTTCCAAAAAGCTTTTACATATTCGTAGTAAGGTTGCTCTGCACTTGCATTATAATTCGTACTGTTACACCATGTTAACAAACTTGCTTCACTCTGGCGAGTTTTCATCAAAGGAGCTATTGTTGGTTGAATCATACTGTAGTGTCCTCGTTTTGGTTCAGCATCTGACCAAGACTCTAGAAAATGATTGGCTGGAGCAATGTAAGTACATTTTGCAGCCGTCTCATTTTTATATCCAGAACATGAAACTGTTAAACCAACTTTTTCCAAACCTGCTACGAAGTCTGCTGAGTTTGGTAAATCAAAAGCAGGATTCGCACCGTCTAAAACGATAACTGCATCCACACTTCCATTTTTCATATCTGTAATGCAATCTTGAATGGCTTTATCAGTTCCTTGACGTTGTAAAGAAGCTCCTGCAAAACTTAAAGTTGAACCGTAGTTGCCCAACATATTATTGATTGCATTTACTAAAGTTTGCTCTCCAACATTATTAGAATCAGAAACTACTAATGAACTTCCTCGGTGTGCTAATAATTCTCCTGCAACTTTTTGTAAAGCTAATTTTGCTTTATCATTTAGTGCTAATTCAGTTACTCGATCTCCACCTGCTTTCGCTGCTACTGCATTATATAGGTATGCAATTGCAGAACCTTGCTCTGATGGTCGAATTAAAACTCTATCATCTGCATTAGAACCTGTCAAAGACATTCCTGCTTCCACTTGAATGTGGCGAGACATAGAAGGGTTCTTTAAATTTACTCTTCTGTTGGTAGCATATTGATTGGCAAATTCAACTGGAGAAACCCAAGTTCCCAAGAAATCTGCTCCAATACTTACAATCACTTGTGCTTTTTCAAAATCGTAATTAGGAATTACCTTATCTCCAAAACAAGCTTCATTCGCTTCCAAAATAGCTGAACTTGAAACTGGATCGTACATTGCAACTTTTGTATTTGGGTAAGCTGCTTGAAATTCTTTAATTACATTTTTTGCCGAAGGCGAAAGAATAGTGTTACAAACCAATCGTACTTTAGAACTAGCACTTAGTTTACCTTTGATCGCACTATCTATTTCAGCCCAAGTATATTCAACTTTGCTTTTCTTGCCTCCTTCTTCAACCTCTTTGAATCTTGAACCATTGACCATAACACCTTGAAATCGGTTACTATCATAAAGGCTCAATACACTTGCTTGTGCTCTTGCACTCGTTCCACCTCTAGTTACTTTTGATAAACCGTTACCTTCAATTTTGATCGGACGACCTTCTCTTGTTTTTACCAAAACAGAGCAGTAATCTCCACCTTGTACAAATGAAGTTGCATAGTAATTAGCTACACCAGGTACAATTGCATCAGGTTTAGTTACGTAAGGAATCGCCTTTTTCATAGGAATCTCACAACTAGCTGCTAACGTTGCAGCACCTAGTCCAAATCCCATATATTTCAAAAAGTCTCGTCGATTCGCAGTTAAGCTCTCTGCTTTTTCATCATCTCCTAGCGTTTCAACGATTGGTAATTCTACAAATTCAGATTTTGCAGATTCAAAGAATTCTGAATCCTGAGTCAAATCCGATGCTCCTATCCAAACTTGTGAGTTATTTTGTTCTTTCATTTTATTTATATAAAAAGCTAAAAATTGAAATTCTATTTAATTCTAATCACAGAAAAAAGTTAACAGTTAATTGTTAACAGTTCACCGTTATTAATAGTGACATTTTTGACATTCAATACCTCCTATGTCTTCAACCGTTACAGCAGATCGTTTACCTTCTTTTATTTCTTCATGGTAATTTTTCCAAGAAGCATAATAATCATTGCCAGCAAAATCTACTTTTGTTTCACGGTGACAGTTCACACACCATCCCATGGATAATGGAGCATATTGCGCCAATACTTCCATCTCCTCTACAGGGCCATGACAAGTTTGACATTCTTGCTTTCCTACAGTTACGTGTTGTGCGTGATTGAAATATACGTGGTCAGGAAGATTATGAATTCTTACCCAATTGATTGGGCCTTGAATCTTTCCATCTAAATCATTTTTCAAAGCAGCAACAACTCCACTCCATTGTTCATCAGCTGAAGCCAAAGCTTTTGTATTTGAAGTATCTATTGGAGATTCCGCATTAGCTTCATTATAGGTCTCAACAAATTTATCTCTAAACCATTTTTTATACAGTTTTTCAATTTCCTCTTCACTCCAGTTTTCGTAATTATCAATATAAGTTCCTTTTTCAGGATCAAATCCAATGGAAGCAAAAATCTTTGTCAATTCAGCTGTTCCATATTTTGAACCTTGCTTGATCGCTTTATGACAATTCATACAAGTATTAGCAGCAGGAATAACGGAGTGCTTACTTCTTCGAGCACCATCATGACAGTATTGACAATCTATTTTATGTAACCCAGCATGAGTCTCGTGAGAGAACTTGATAGGTTGTGTAGGTGCATACCCTTGAGTACGTCCCAAATCAATTGCATTATTTACAGTTTGGTAACCTCCCCAAATCACTAAGGCAAAAATCAGAATACTTACTGCAGTAGAGCCTTTAATCGTTTGAAGCAAAGTCTGACGAGGTGGAGCAGGTAATCCAGCTTTCACCTTTTGCATATGATTAAGGTTAGAAGATATTCTTGCTAAGACAATAGAAAGGATTCCTAAAATCAAAGCTAATACACCATACATTAATGTATTGCTTCCACCTTCGCCTCCTGATCCGCTTTCTCCAGTAGGTGCACCTGCAACTGCAATTGTTGGAGGATAACCAGTATCAGCCTGTACATTGATATAATCTAAAATATTATCAATTTGACCATCTGATAACTCTGGAAAAGCTGTCATTACACTTTGATTGTACTCTTGGTACAAAGCAGTAGCATAGGCATCGCCAGTTGCAAGGTAAGCCTGTGAATTACGAATCCATTGTCGGAGTTTCTCTCGATCACCCCCCCATCGCTCTTCAGCACCTATCAAAGCTGGTCCAGTTAACTTCGCTTTCATGTTTTTTGCATGACAGCTTGCACACTTATTTTTGAAAAGCGTCATTCCTTCGTCAAGCGCAGGAGTTCGACCATCTTGGGCAGAAGAGATATTTAAGGTAAAAAAGAAGAGGAAAAGAATGGATAAACTTTTGGTTACTAGTGACTTATACATTCTAAAATTTATGTTTTTCATATGAAGATTTTAAACAATATCGTTTTGTCATCCTTTTGTCAGCGCAAAAATATAATTTACGCTCATATTTACCAATATAAGTTATCCACACATTTCTATTTAGATTTCATCTAAATAGTGGTCTTGCCTTAACTTTTTCTTAACTAAATTGAAACCTTTAAAAAAAAGTCAAATTTGTGAATCATTTTTTAGAAAAAAATTATATAAAATAAGGATATTTTCAGGCTGCGAATGTACGAGGTGAGTTTGTAAAAACAATACTTTTTTGAGGTTTTTTTTGGAAAAATATACGGGTTAAATCTAGCGGTTAAATGATGTCCTTTTTTACGACAAAAAATGGTTCAGATAGATTTCAAAACCTAAAATTACTTTAATGCTTCCAACATCTTATTAGGGTTTTGGCGAGTACCTTTCATCCATTTCTCAGACTTCTTTTTTAAATCATCTAATCGGATGTACTTCCCTTGTTTTGCCTTTTCTATTTCTTCTTCTAGTTCTTTTCTCATTTGCTGAGCATCTGTAGGATTGCCATGCTCATCAAAGCTAAAAGCATCATCAGTTTCTGAATACGCTTGCATCATTGCATGAACCATTTTAAGCAAACGATCATCTGCTTCTTCAATTTGTTTTTTTAATGCTTCTTTAATTTGTGCTGAACTCATAACTGCATGATTTAAAATTAATTCTCAATTTCAATATAATATACGGTAAATTCAAAGGAAAAATTCTTTTTTAAACAAAAAAATAAACGCTCTCCAAATTTTCATTTTGCATTTTTCATTTGAAAATAAAAAAAGCCGCTCCAAAGGAACGGCTTTCTACTCTCACATTTTCGATTAAAAAACTATTTATTATTATAACCAAAACTAATTTTTGGATTATAGATTCAAAATTATGGATTTCGAATAATCTTGAATTTAACTCCTTATGCTAATTTCGCCATATCGCGAATCAGAATACTTTTACGATTAAAATAGATCAAATTTGATTTACGGAGTTCATTAAGGACAGAAGTAACAGTTTGTCGAGAAGTGCCTGTTAAGTTTGCAATATCTTGTTGTGTCAAAGAATGCTTCACTAACATTTCGAATCCAACTCTTCGTCCACGTCGGTCAGCAGCATCTTTTAAAAAATCAATGATACGAGTTCTTGCATCTTTAAAAATCAAAGCTTCTAATCGGTTTTCAGCCCGACGTAATCGATCTCCGATTAACATCAATATTTTTATGGATAGCTGATGGTTAGAACGCATCAATCTTTTGAAGTCTTCTACCTTTAATATACAGTAGTGGACTTCTTGACCCATTGCTCTTGCAAAATCTTGTCTTTCTTCTTCACCCACAATTCCCATTTCACCAAACATTGCAGTAGGATGCAAAACTGATTTAATGATTTCTTTACCATCTTTGGAATGGGTACCAATTTTTACAGTACCTTTTGAAAGAAAGAAAATTTTATCAGAAGATTCTCCAGGTAAATAAATATAACTGTATCTCGGTTTTACTTTAAATTCGACCATTTGGGAAAGCCTCGCTTTTTCCTCCGTTGTGAGCATATCAAATAATGGAAAATGCTCTAAAAACGCTGTTTTTGAATTTGTCATAACGTACTTCCTTTTTAGTAGAGAAAATTTTTAAATTAAATTCGGTTTTCTTAATTGGGGACTGGAGGTGTTGTTTATTTTATAATGTTGAATAGGTTATTTGAAAGTAAAGACACGGTTATTTTATCTTCCCCCTACCCAACTGAGAAATTTTTTTCTAAAAAAATCTACATTACTGAAATAGATTATAGGTTAAATTGTTTTAAACAAAATTAAATTCCGAACAAAGAACTCATAGTAGTTTATTTCAAAATAAAAACCACCTAAACTATTGTCATTTAGAATTTTATGTCAAAAAATAAAAAGTCGTTTTTTTTATAAAAATTTAGTTTTTTAAGTACATATTCTTTTTGTTGAGTAAATCTTTAGCGTTTTTTACGCTTTTGATTTAAATTTTGATTTTCATTTTAATTTTAATTCTATTTTTGCTCTTCAATAAATTCAAATGGTAAAAGCAAATAATATTCATAAATCTTACGGTAACGTCCATGTACTTAAAGGCGTTGACGTAGAAATTGGAAAAGCCGAGCTGGTAAGTATCGTTGGAAAGTCTGGTGCTGGTAAAAGTACCTTACTACATATTTTAGGTACTTTGGATAATGCAGACAAAGGGGAGATCATAATTAATGGCCAAAGTATAGGTGAGTTATCTCCTAAAGAGTTGGCACATTTTAGAAATAAAAATATCGGTTTTATTTTTCAGTTTCATCATTTGCTTCCTGAATTTACTGCGGTTGAAAATGTTTGCATCCCTGCATTCATTCAAAAGACCAATAAAGCTAACGCTGAAAAACGAGCTAAAGAATTATTGGATTACCTTGGTCTCTCTCATAGACTAGATCATAAACCCACTCAACTATCAGGTGGAGAACAACAACGTGTTGCTGTAGCTCGTGCTTTGATGAATAAACCTTCCATCGTTTTTGCAGATGAACCTTCTGGTAATTTGGATTCTGCTACTTCTAAAGAATTGCATCAATTACTTTTTGATTTGAAAAAAGATTTCCAACAGACTTTTATAATCGTGACACATAATGAAGAATTGGCTGGAATGAGTGATCGAAGATTGGTAATGGAGGATGGGAAGTTTATTTAAAATTAAGGATTCATGATTATGGATTTTGAATCTATAATCAATAAAACGTCATGAAAAAAATCCACTCCCTTCTAATTTTTTCATCTTTTACCATTTTTGTAAATGTATTGTTTTCCTGTAAAGGAGATTCTCCTACAGATGAGATTCTTTCTGGCAAATCTTATTTTTAAGATGAGATGATTTATCAAAATAAATACTAAAATTTAGCTTTATTAAACATGCTAATCAAAGGGTAAATAAACTTAATTAGCTTTTCGGAGACTATCGTTATTATCACAATCCGTAAAACGATGATATACCATTTCATAAGTATTTTGCATTACTCTAATTTCAGATAGCAAACCATCCAACTGAAGTAAAAATAAATGGTCAATCAAAATATCATCCTCAATCAACTCCTTGTAAACTTTACAGTTATCTATTAATTGAAGAGAGCAATAATTCAGCTTGATAATTTCATTAAAAATTTTATGCAATGGATTGCCAATGATAGGAAGGTCTCTTTTTTTACAATATTGCAATTTTCCTTTTACCAGAAATAACAAATCAACAATTTGGTTATTTAAATTCTTTAATATGGTTATTCCGCTAACAAATTCAATTATTTGTTTTTCGTTCATTTTTATAGTGTGTGGGTTATCTTAGATTTTAAAATCTATACGTTTATTAAAAAGATAAGGTTACAAATTATTAGTAAAAAAAGCTTTAAGATGGAAATTACAACCATCATGGACAAATTTATATCTATCTTGAAATGTTGATATTGTAACACCTCCATTATATGGATTAACTTCAGAAGAGGTGGCATCAAAAGCTAAATATTTTTTTCACTTATTAAATTTTTAAAATTTAGTGAACGAAAGTCTATCCGTATTTATATTGTTATTTTTCATGAAAAATCTAATCTTTATTTCAAATAAACAAATCGATTTAAAGCAATAGGAATTCCATCCTCCTTTATTCTAACTGAATACATTCCGTTCTCCAGACCTTCCAAAGACAAACTCAAAACATTAGTATGCTCCCTTTGAAACTCCTGCAATATTTGTCCCATCGAATTTATAATTTGAATCCTTAATTCACCTCTCTGAATATCAGTATTTTTAAATTTCAAATTCAAAATACCATCTGTAGGATTTGGAAATATTATTACGGTATTTTCTTTTTTTAACAATTCATTTACATTTACCAAATCAAATCTTAAAGGATCAAATCCTTCATTAAATTCTGTCAAATTATCAAGACCATCACCATCAGGATCATCATTGGGACCATAAGTATAATTCAATAATTCTCTAAATTCCCATTCATCATTTAAACCATCATCATCTACATCAGGTGCCGTCCCTGTAAAATTTGCATGGGTAGGATCTAATTGAGGTAAGTTAGCATTTACTGATTTTAAATAATCTCGCAATTCTATTTTTAAAGTATTTGCAATAGCATTGTTAGAAGAAGCAATATTATTACTCTCTGCAATATCCATATTCAGATCATATAAATAATCAATCCCCGTTTCATATTCTACAATTAATTTATAATCTCCATTCACAGCTGCAGACCTCGGAGATTGTGCCATATTAGTAGCATAGTGAGGGATATGAAAAAATAAAGATTTTTGTCGATTAAATGGTTGTTGGTTAAAAATGGGAACCAAACTTTTTCCATCCAATGTACTGGGTAACGGCTCATTGCTTTCTGTCAATTCTGCAATAGTTGGAAATAAATCATACCCTACAGCAGGCTCTGCGCTAAAAGTGTTTGCAGGAATATTAGGCCCTTTAATAATTAAAGGCACTCGAATACCACCTTCATAAATAAAAGACTTCCCTCTTCTCAAGGGTTGATTAGTTGACAATCCATTTGATGCACCATTGTCCGATAAAAATATAACATATGTTTTTCCTTCAATTCCAAGGTTTTCAATTTCATTTAAAATCAAACCAATACCATCATCTAGATCTTTTGTCATCCCAGCATATCCTACATTATCATGACGCACACCAGGAGGTTGCGCATTAAAATAATCAAACGAAGCTTGTGTGGTTTCTATCTGAGTATGAACTGCATAATGAGAAATTTGTAAATAAAAAGGAACATTATCGTTAACTGCACTTTGCATAAATGCAATTCCTTTGTTAGTCAATTCCATTATTTTTTTAGGATCATTTTGTATAGGATCAGTAGTCGTTGCATTTCCATCATCGTTACTGGTATTTCCATCTCCTTCATCAAAACCATTCGCATTGGTTCCACCTGAACCTAAATGCCATTTCCCAAAATGTGCAGTCCTATAATTATCTCCTGTGGAATGTAACCACTCTCCTATCGTAACATCATTCTGATCAATATTATTAGTTGTTGCAGCTTCGATTAAAATTTGGTTGGGCGAAATTTGATTATCTGTTTCTGTAAAATTATTTCTCGCAGTTGACTCTCCCGTAAGTATACTGTTACGAGAAGGTGAACATTTTGCCGCAGGTGCATAGGCTTGAGAAAAAGTCATTCCTTCAGCAGCTAATTGTTCCAAATTAGGCGTATAATAAAAATCACTTATTGATCCTGATTCAGTTGGAGATACTTGAACTGATGTTCCTGTCCAGCCCATGTCATCAGCGAGTATAAAAACAAAATTTGGAGATTGAGAGAATACGGTAATTGGAAATAATGTTAAAACGAAAAGTATATTTTTTTTCATGGATAAAGTTAGGTTTTTGATTGAATTTAAAGATAGGCATTGTTTAATAAAAACAAAGATTCTAGCAACAATTGTTAGACGTGATAATCTCAAAAATGTTTAGGGAGTAGGAATTAAATAATAAATTAATATTGATGCCTAGTCAACATAAAATATTCTTTTTACAAAAGACATTTATCACTTTGGAACTAATTTTAATTATTCTTCATTTACAATCTTGACAATCAAAAAATTAAACTATATTTGTATATAACAGAAAATGTAAATGTAATACTAAAACAACCTCTTCTAATATTTTATCAACAAACTAATTACTCACTTATTAAACCAATTTTCAATGAAACAATTGAAACTATGGGTTTTCTTCTTGATGGTTTTTTCTATCCAAACAAGAGGAAATGATACCCTCCAAACTGATCAACCTCAGCTTTCCGAGGAAGAACTAGCTGCTGTTTATCAACATCTCTTGGATAGTATCGAAGCTACGTTCTCCTACGATTATGGTACGATTACGCTCCAAGATGGCCTCGCTACAATTATTGTCCCAGAAGGATTCAAATACTTAAATGGAAAAGAAAGCGAAAGGGTTTTGACAGAAATATGGGGCAACCCACCTGATCCAGATAACCTTTCTCTAGGTATGCTTTTTCCAAAAAATCAATCTCCTGTTTCCGATTCTACTTATGCAATCAACATTACATATATGGAAGAAGGTTACATCAATGACGATGATGCCAAAGACATTGATTATGATGAATTGGAAAATACAATGAAAGAAAGTTTTGCTGAAGGAAATAAAATTCGAGCTGAGCAAGGATACCCTTCTATGGATTTTGTGGGATGGGCTTCTACTCCATTTTATGATGAAGCCAATAAAAAATTACATTGGGCAAAGGAATTAAAATTTGAAGGAAGTCCTATCAACACCCTTAATTACAATATTCGAATTTTGGGTAGAAAAGGATTTTTGGAATTGAACGCTATTGGTGAAATGACCATGCT
>CAKZSH010000360.1 GCA_937918905.1 uncultured Saprospiraceae bacterium | reverse complement strand
ATCTGCCATTTTGATAACAGACTGATTCATCATTGGAGGTCCACAGAAGTATAATTCTAATTCTTCTGGTTCTGGATGTTTACTCAAGAATTCATCAATTACAACATTGTGAACATATCCCTTGAATCCATCACCTTCTGGGTCATCTAAATCTTTTTTCAATACCCAGTTATCTTCTGGTAGTGGGTTATCCAAAGCAATCGCAAATTTGAAATTAGGGAACTCTTTTTCTATTTCTCTAAATTCTTCGATATAGAATAACTCTTGTCGAGTTCTACCACCATAGAAGAAGGTTACTTTTCGACCTGTCTTTAAGGTATGGAATAAATGGTATAAGTGTGAACGCATCGGAGCCATTCCTGCTCCACCACCTACATACAACATTTCTGATTCTGTAGGCTTGATAAAAAATTCACCATAAGGGCCTGAAATCGTTACTTTATCACCTGGCTTACGACCAAAGACAAATGAAGAACAAATACCTGGGTTAACTGCTTGGTAACCTTCCCACTTACGTTTCCCTTCACTATCAACGCCCCACTTGAATGGAGGAGTTGCTATACGAATGGTCAAGGATACAATGTTTCCTTCCGCAGGGTGATTTGACATAGAGTAAGCTCGGAAAACTTCTTCGTCATTTTTCATAGTCAAGTCCCACATTTTGAACTTATCCCAATCCTTTTGGAATTTGTCTGGTGAGTCATGATATTTTGGATGTGCCGTAATGTCCATTGATTTAAATGGTACTTCTATTTTAGGTACATCTACTTGAATATAACCTCCCGCTTCAAAATCAAGAATTTCTCCTTCAGGAAGTTTTACAATAAACTCTTTGATAAAAGTTGCCACGTTATAGTTAGAGATAACTTCACATTCCCATTTTTTAATTCCAAAGATTTCTTCTGGAATACGAACTTCCATATCTTCCCGAACTTTTACTTGACAAGACAGTCGCATATTCTCTGCTACTTCTTTTCGAGAAAGGTGATTAAGTTCGGTAGGCAATACATCTCCTCCTCCTGAATCAATATGACATTCACACATCGCACAAGTTCCACCTCCTCCACATGCAGATGGAAGGAAAATGTTACTATCAGAAAGTACATTCAATAATGAAGATCCTGGTTGTGCCAATATTGGATTTTCAGTATCGCCGTTTATGACAATTTTGACATTCCCTTGAGGAACTAATTTTTTTCTTGCCTGAATCAACATTAACGATAACAACATAATTACAGCAACGAAAACTGCCCATGCAAATCCTAATGTTTTTAAACTAAAAAGAATAACCATATCGCTTTATTTGAGTTCTTTAATAAATTTTGTTTTTTAAATTCTCTTAAAATCAAATCCAACAATCCTTTCAGTCGCTTTCATTTTAAAAGAAGAACAAAACTTATCAAATAACAGGTTATAAGTTTTTTCCCAAAAAAATATTTGGAATATTTTATTTATTTAAATTCATAAGTTGACTTGGAGCCTGCCTGCCGGCAAAGGTAGGTCAACTTGTGAGTAAGTTTCTTTTTTTACTTAGCTACATAGATTGATGGATCAATTCCCATCAAACTTAAAAATGCCATTCCCATTAATCCTGTCAAGATGAATGCCATTCCTAATCCACGCAATGCAGGTGGTACATTTGAGTATCTGATTTTTTCACGGATAGCTGCCAAAGCAATGATTGCTAAGAACCAACCGAATCCTCCACCTAATCCAAATGCTACCGTTTCTGATAAATTATATTCTCGAGATACCATAAATAATGAACCTCCAAGAATCGCACAGTTTACCGTAATCAATGGAAGGAAAATACCCAATGAGTTGTATAATGAAGGAGAAACTTTCTCGATTACCATCTCTACTAATTGTACCATCGAAGCAATTACTCCAATAAATAAAATAAAACGTAAGAAGGTTAAGTCTGTTCCAAAGATTCCATTTTCTCCTAAAAGATATTCATTGATTAACCAGTTTACAGGCATCGTTACTGCCAATACAAAGATTACTGCAAGTCCTAAACCAAATGCTGTTTTTACAGTTTTGGAAACGGCAAGGAAAGAACACATTCCTAAGAAATAGGCTAATACCATATTTTCATAGAATGCTGACTTCATAAATATATTGAAAAATTCCATTGTCAAAAATTTTAACTGATAACGTTTAACGGTGAACGGTTAACTTTTTATAAAAACTCAAACACCATTTTAAAATCGAAAAACTACGGTAAAAAAATCACAGGTTTTTTGTTCATCGTTCACCGTTAACAGTTCATCGTTAATTACGAAATATCTACTAATTTTGGATTTCTACTTCTTTGGATCCAAATGAAAATTCCAATTAGGAACATCGCAGCAGCAGGTAATACCATTAAGTTGTTATTAGAATACCAGCTAAACCAACTTCCTATTCCGCTTTCGGCAGCAGTATTAATCATAAATGAAGTTGCCTCATTTGATTTTCCAATGATATTTAATTCAGCAGGACTTCCCGTGAATAAAGTTCCTTTTCCGAATAACTCTCTAAAGAAAGCTACTGCAATCAAAATTAATCCGTAACCTAATCCATTTCCAATACCATCTAAGAATGATCGCCAAGGTTTATTTGCTAAAGCAAATGCTTCCAAACGCCCCATCACGATACAGTTTGTAATAATCAATCCGATAAATACTGAAAGTTGTTTGTATACTTCAAAACTAAATGCTTTCAATACTAATTCTACCACCGTTACTAAAGTTGCGATGATGACCAATTGTACAATCATACGAACTTGCTTCGGAATATTATTACGAAGTAACGATGTGAACAAACTTGAAAACGCACATACAAAGACTACCGCTACAGAAATTACCAATGATGGAAATACCTGTGTCGTTACTGCCAATGCTGAACAAATCCCCAATACTTGAATTGTAATTGGATTGTTATCCGTTAATGGATCGGTCAATAACTTCTTCTCTTTTTTACCAAAAGGAAGAGTGGGCTCTTTTACCACAACATCTTGAACTGTTGTTTCTGCCATTTGAATTTTATTTTATTGATTATGAATTATGGATTAATGATTATGGATTTCGAGAAATCTTGAATCATACAATCCTAAATCAAAGTATTTTTATTGAATGGTTTTAAATAATAAATTCAAAATTCAAAGGATTTAAATTTTTCGAAATCCTTAATCCTTAATCCTTAATCTTGAATCCATAATCCTAAAACCCTATTTCATTTTTTTTAATGCCGCAAAAATCGGTTGATAATTTTCGATGTCTTCTTGCATCATTTCTGTAACTCCATCAGCAGTAATTGTTGCTCCTGAAATTCCGTCCACTTCATAGCGAGTATTTTTGGCTCCACCTTTACGAACTGTGATTCCAACATATTCACCAGTTTCAGAATTAATTTTTTTGTTTTTAAACTGACTGTAAAAACCTGGGCTATCTTTTATTTCAGCGCCAAGTCCTGGAGTTTCTCCTTTGTGGTCAAATGAAACACCTGCAAGCGTTTCCATATCTTCTTGAAATGCTACAGTTCCCCAGATTTTATCCCAAAGTCCTTTTCCATAAACCGTTACTACGTAGAATTTTTTACCACCATCTTCATAAACCCATACAGGAAATGGACGTTCAGTAATATCTAGTTTATTGATTTTATCACGGTCTTTTTCCAAGTCGATCGCCACTCTATATTTAGTTTGAGTGGTATCCATTATATTACCTTGATAATCAAATATATATGACTTTACTTGTTTGTAAGTTTCTTCCACTTTAGCATCATCCCAATCCTTTGGTAAGTCACCAGCAAAGTGAGTTTGAATTGCATTTAAAACTCCTTTTTTATTAAAAAGAGCTTCATTGGCATCAGCAAGTGGTTTGGTTGCTTCACGCAATCCAGTTAATCCTACTGCAACTACTGTTGTAAGGATTAATACAAATGTGAGAACTTGACTAGTACTATGCACGTTTTAATCGTTTTGACATGTTAGATTCTAACACGTAGTGATCAATAAGAGGAACAAATACATTCATGAATAAAATCGCAAGCATCCATCCTTCAGGATAGGCTGGGTTCATTACCCTTACGACTAATCCAACTATTCCGATAAAAATTCCATAAATCCATTTTCCAGTATTCGTTGATGCTGCTGTTACGGGGTCAGTTGCCATAAATGCCATTGCAAAAAAGAAACTTCCCATGTAGAAGTGGTAGTACCAAGGAATTTGTAAATATGCTAATGCTGGATTTTCAGAACCTGAAGTAAATCCATTCATCATCATTCCTGCTACTGCACATCCGATTATCATTCCTAACATTACTCTCCAACTTGCAATTCTCATCGCAACTAATGCTGCAGCCCCAAGTAAGATTGCTGGTTTACAAGTTTCACCAATTGAGCCTGGAAGATTTCCCCACCACATTTGGGATGGTGTGTACACTTCAGTTACAGCTGCCCATCCACCTGCTTTAGCCAAACCAAGAGGCGTTGCTCCTGTCCAACCATCAGCGATAGCCGTGCCGCCTTCTCCAAATGTTCTCCAACCTAAACCATTGAAAATCCAATCAAAAAATCCATGTGACCAACCATATTGAGACAGTTGGGTCTTATCTGCCATACTCGCATATTCAAAACCTGCTACCCATACCTCTTTTCCGTTTGCCATAGTATCTCCAGCCATTTCCGTAGGATAAGCAAAGAAGATAAATGCTCTGGCTAATAATGCGACATTTAAAATATTCATTCCTGTTCCACCAAAAGCTTCTTTTCCAAGAATAACTGCAAAAATAATTGCAAATGCTAACCATAATAATGGCACATCTGGTGGCATAATCAATGGAATCAATGCACCTGTTACCAAGTACCCTTCTTCAATTGCATGTCCTTTTTTTGCTGCATACCAAAACTCAATTCCAAGACCGACTATATGTGCAACGATAAAAATTGGAATGAGTTGAATTAATCCAAATGCAATTTTCAAATGAAAGGCATCGAAAAAATCAGGATACATTCCCATTGCATTGAAATGCTGATGTCCAATATTTAATGAACCAAAAACATAACATAATTGCAATGCTAAAACTACATGTACCATCAACCTCTTCAAATCCATACCATCTCGTACATGAACTCCACCTTTAGTTACGGTATTTGGAGCATATGCAAAAGTGAAGAACCCATCATACAAGGTGTGTAAAAATGGAGACTCCTTTTTATCTGGTTCTATTTTCTTTAAAAAATTTAATAAACCCATGTTATTAATTGAAAATTGATAATTAAAAATTGATAATTTTCACTCTAACTTGATAAGCGAAATAATTTTTTATCCTTAATTATATTTTGAGAAAATAATAACAAATAATCGTCCTCTAAGTTGTCAGGAAATTATTTATTATTAATTATTAACTATTCATTATCTATCTATTGCTCCCGCATTGATTCCAAACCTTCATTGAGAATACTTTGAAGCGGCTGCTTAGAAGTACAAGCGAATTCGCAAAGTGCAATATCTTCTGCTGCTAATTCGTGAATACCTAATCCTTCCATTCTTTCGAAATCATTAGTAATGATTGCTTTCATCAAATGTTGAGGATAAATATCCATTGGTAACATACTTTCATATTGACCTGTAACAACAAACGCACGTTTTTCACCGTGTGTGTTGGTGTTGGCTTGAAATTTTAAATCAGGGAAAAATCCGTTAGGGAAAGTTCCTGAAATAGTTGGCCGAGGCGTAAGTGGTAATAACCATCCAAACAACTCGTATTTATCGCCTTCTTCTAAAACAGTTACTTGATCGTCAGTATAATTTAAGTACCCTTCTGTTGAAGTTTGTTTTCCAGAAAGCACATCTCCAGAAACAAATCGAAGTGTTTTTCCTTCTTCCGCAGGCTTTAAATTTCCTTTTACTAAACCTTCGATATTTGCACCTAGGTAAGTGCTAACGTATTGAGGTTCAGCGACTTCTGCGCCAGTTACGACTACCATTCGACTGGCATCATATTTCCCTTCAGTAAATAATTTACCGATAGTGATCACGTCTTGAACACCAGTTGTCCAAACTATTGAGTTAGGTCCGATTGGGTCGATATGGTGAATTTGAACTCCGACATTTCCTGCTGGGTGTTTTCCGTGAAACCAATGTTTTGATACGCCTTCTGCAGCTGTAAATGCAGCATGTGGTTTATCTCCTTTAGCATTCAATCCTAAATGTACAGGAGCAAATTTTCCTAAAACATCTAATCCTTTTTGGAATGCTGCTTGATTTCCATCTACTACAAAACTTAAATCTGGAGCCAATGGCGCCGAGTCAAAAGTTGAAATAAAAATTCCTTTTGGAGTATCTGCTGGATCAGCAACTAAGCTATAAGGTCTTTGAATAATAAATGGCCAAGCTCCACTTGATTGTAAGAAGTTCACCAAATCCTCTCGGCTGCAATCTGCTAAATTAGGTGCATCGAAAGATTTGTATTTCATTTCTTTATCAGCCAAAATTACCACTTCGGAAATCGAACGTTTTGCACCTCGATTGACTGCGATAACTTCTCCACTTACTGGAGCTACATATTGAATAGTATCTCTCTTTTTATCAAAGAAAAGAATATCTCCTGCTTTTACTTCATCACCAACAGCTACGACAACTTTTGGAATCGGGGAGATTCCATTAAAGTTTTGTGGTTGAACGGCATAAGTCGTTACATTCGAACTGGTTACTTTTGTTTTTGCCGCTTCTCCTTCGAGTAAGATGTCATGTCCTTTTTTCAAGAAATGAACTTTACCATCCACGAAGTTGGGGGCACTTGAACCAAATATCTCATTCCATTTTGGGAAAAGCGAATAGTTTTCTCCACTCTTGTCTGCACCACTTTCTCGGGCTTCGATTTTCAATAAATTATCCGCCACCATAATTACCGCTCCTAATATAATGAGCACAACAATTGCTGCCAATGCCGTGAAAAGGTAATTAGATCCGCCTGAAGATTGTGCCGAAGCTGAGAAGGCAAGATTTAGGAAGAGAAAAAGGAGAATAAATCGGTTGATTTTATTGCTCAAGATTCTTTTATTTATATGGTAAAAAATAGGTTAAATACTCAAAAACGTTAACATAATTTAACGTTTCATGAAAAACACCGCAAAGATATAAACCTTTTGAAATTTTTAAATATGTGTAGAACTCTTTATAGGTCGGTGGGTGTTATTTAGATTTATTCTAGATAAAGTTTTGTTATATTTATGTTTTTAACTACGGAGGCATGGAGGAGGGACACAGAGGGTATGGAGTTTTACTACTTTATAATTAAAACATACTAAAATGAGAAACGTAACAAAAAAGTTGATTAACGAACTTTCGTATCAGATAATTGGTGCGGCTATTGAAGTTCATCGAGTTTTGGGTCCAGGGCTTTTGGAAAGTAGTTACGAAAAGGCTTTGATACATGAATTAAACTTAAGAGGCTTGAGAACTTCTTCTCAACAAAAAATTCAAATTCCATATAAAGGAGTAGTTTTAAGTGAAGATTTACGATATGATATTCTCGTTGAGGACTTGATAATTGTAGAAAATAAAGCGGTTACAGAAATGCATCCAGTTTTTTCGGCAGTAACATTGTCCTACATGTTTCATTTACAAAAACCGAAAGGAATTCTTTTTAATTTTCATGTACAAAATATTGCTAAAGAAGGTCTCAAAACATTTGTAAATTTGTTCTTCGAAGAATTACCCGAAGAATAATTCCACTAAAAAACATGAAGAAAAGACACTCAAAAAACTCCAAACCTCCGTGTCCCACCTCCATGCCTCCGTGGTAAAAACTCAACATATGAAAAAGAAATGCATAGAATGCGGAGACGATTTCCAAGGACGAGCAGACAAAAAATTCTGTGGAGACAGCTGCCGTAGTGCCTACAACAATAAACTCAATAGCGACGCCAACAACTTCGTTCGCAACATCAACAACATCCTCAGAAAAAACAGAAGAATCCTAGCCGAACTCAACCCCAACGGAAAATCAAAAATCCATAAAGATAAATTATTAGAAGCTGGTTTTAAGTTTAGCTATTTCACAAACATCTATAAAACCAAAGCAGGAAAAGTATATTACTTCTGCTATGAACAAGGTTATTTGCCATTAGATAATGGCTGGTTAGCATTAGTAGTGAGGAAAAGTTATGTGGAATAGTTTTAGTCACAGACGAACACGGACTTTTACGGATTGTCGAATAACACGATTTTGAAAAATCCGTAAAAGTCCGTGTCCGTCTGTGGCTAAAAAATTACTTCGAGGAAAGGGTAATAAACGGACAGATAATCTCCTCCAAAGAAATCCCTCCATGCTGGAAAGTATTCTTATAATAATTATTGTAATGATTATAATTATTTGGATAAAGGAAAAACGCATCCTCCTTTGCAAAAATAAATGTAGAACTCATGTTAGGCCTTGGTAGCAAAGCATCCTTAGGATCTCGAACCTCCAAAACATCTCGCTTTTCATATCTTAAATTTCGACCTACTTTATATCTTAAATTTGTTGTAGTCTCTTTATCTCCAACCACTTTCGATGGAGAATGCACTCGAAT
>CAKZSH010000359.1 GCA_937918905.1 uncultured Saprospiraceae bacterium | reverse complement strand
GCATATTTGACTGAAAATGGAAATTTTCAAGAAGGATATAAAGTGAGTGCTGATCCTGATTTAATTGTATTTTTAGCCAGAAGAGCTACATTTTTTAATAATAGAATTAGTGTGATTCATAAACCTAGTACCTCAGTTTCTGAAATTGATGGACTGAACTTATTTAGTTTTGACTCTTCTACTGAGGAGGCATGGATGAAAGGAAAAGAAAATTATTTTGATCTTGTATATTTTGACTTTGATATTGATAGTTTTGGGAATCATCATGTCATTTTAAATCCATATGTTAATTCTATGAATGATAATGACTATGAAATTCCCAATATTTTTGAAGTGTTTTTTATTAATATTATGGGAAATACAGTTTGGAAAAAAGGCTACGAAATAGTAGACCCTATTTTAAATACTTCAACACTTAGAGCATTAGAAACTAAGTCCCACCCAAATGGAGATTTTTATAATTTGGGAGCTTTTAGAAATAATGCCTTTCCGAACGGTAAAATTTTAGCCAATTTTATTTTAAGAACAGACCAAACAGGAAATCCAGTAGATTGGATTAAAATACTAGATCATCAGTTTGATCAAATCTTCATTAACCCACATGGTGAGATATATTTATTAGGAAAAACAGATTCTGAGTTTGACTTTACTGACAATGAAGAAAATGCAATCCTAATGAAGTTAGATGAAAACTTAAATGAGATTTGGACAAAAGTATATCATGCTGAAAATTTTAAATTTTTTAGAACTACAATGAATGTTACAGGTGACGGCAGTTTATACTTGGCATATTCCACCTTTGGGTCATTCCCAGTAATTTTAGCAAAACTTTCCTCTGAGGGAGAAATTATTTGGGAAAAAGGTTATCCATTGTATGAACCTGAGATAGATGTATTTCCTAATGGTTCGCTTTTTATGAAAACTAGTGGTTATTTTGATTCAAATAATGACTTTATTAATAAAACCATATTAACCAAAACTGATACTCTTGGCAATATAGAAAACTGTGAAACCTTCCCAGCCTGCCTCCAATCTACTACAATTGTTCCTACTTTTGGAGACCTTCAAGTTGATACTTTTTCTATCCCTGACCTTGATGATATTGAAGTTTTTGTAGAACCGTGGGAAGTGGATTTTGAAGACTTTTGTGATACTCCTGCACCACCTCATCCTGAGTTTTCGATAGCCGACACCATTTGTCCTAATACTTGCGAACGTACTTTTGATACCTATAATTTTTTCGCACATGGCATTGAATGGCAACTGACAGGCCCTAATGTAGATGTATTGTTAAAAGATTCTTTAAATGCTACCTTTTGCTTTGAGCAATCAGGTAATTATATTTTACAACAGACGATTTGGTTTTTGGGATGTGCATATACTTTTGAAAAAAATATTGTAGTTAAAGATTCAATTCGACCCAATATCATTCCTGATTCGACCTTTTGTGAAGATTTTCCAATCACTTTAAGTTTAGAAAATAACAATGCAATTAAAAGTTATAATTGGAGCACAGGAGGAACAAGCCCAACAACTGATATTTTTGAAGAAGGGATTTATTTAGTAGAGGTTAGTGATGGATTATGTATTGATAAAGATAGTATTTTGTTTAAAAATATATTAGAAAAATGTCCTTTGGATTTAATGATTCCAAATGCTTTTACACCTGATGGTGATGGCGTAAATGACGATTTTGCTCCCATCGGTGATTTTTTTGAACTTCAAAGAATAACGATTTATAATCGTTGGGGACAAACGATATTTGATGAATCAGGTAGGGATATTGTCTGGGATGGGAGTTGTGGAGAAGTCGCTTGTGTGTCTGATGTTTATGTTTATCGAATACAATATTTTAATGAGGAAAGAGAGCAAGTGGAATTTGTTACGGGAGATTTGACATTAATTCGATGAGTTGAATTTTCAACAAAATTGAAATTCAAATGTTATACTTCCATGAAAGTTTACAAAAAAGAATGGACTCAATTTATCCCTCGCCCGCTCGATGAAGTTTGGCATTTTTTTTCCAGACCTGAAAATCTAAGCGAGGTTACTCCAAAGGAAATGAATTTTAATATTCTTTCTGATATTGCCAATAAACCGATGTACGAAGGCATGATTATCAACTACAAGGTTACTCCTGTTTTTGGTATTCAAATGCGTTGGACTACTGAAATTAGAAATATCAAAAAAGGAGAATATTTTGTTGACGAACAGCGATTTGGCCCTTATGCCATGTGGCATCATGAACATCATTTTCGAGAAGCTGACGGTGGAACTTATATGACCGATTTGTTGCACTATGCGATACCTTTTGGTCCCATTGGAAATATTGCAAATGCGCTTTTTGTCAGTAATAAAATTGAAGAAATTTTTGACTATCGAGTAAAAGCGGTAGAACGACTTTTCGGAAAAGAGGTAGTTGTTTAGTTAATCTGTTGATTAGATTATTGGTTAATTAGGTATCGAAAAATGGTGATTCACAAATTTTCGATACCTAATTTACTAATCAACAAATTAACTATTCCTCCAACTAATTACTCTACCCAATCCGCGATAAATACATTCGTATCTCGCGTACCTCCATTATTTCTATTGGAAGAAAAAACTAGTTTTTTACCATCAGGTGAAAACATTGGGAAGGCATCGAAGATGCTATCAAAAGTCAATTGAGTTACGTTTGTTCCATCCAAGTTGATTGAAAACAAGTTGAATTGAGGACGACCTTTTCCACGGCTATGGTGATTGGAAGAGAAGACAATTTTCTCTCCTGAAGGATGGAAAAAAGGTGCCCAGTTGGCTCCACCTAATTTTGTGATTTGACGTAAGTCAGAACCATCCACATTGCACACATATAATTCCATATTGGTTGGTTGTACCAATCCACGCGACAATAAATCTTTGTAGACTTTGACCTCCTCCTCAGCTGTTGGACGAGAAGAACGAAAGATTAATTTTTTGCTATCAGGCGAAAAGAATGCTCCACCATCGTACCCTAAACCATTGGTAACTTGCTTAACATTTGAACCATCAATATCCATTGTCCATAATTCCAAATCACCTGAACGAGTAGAGGTGAAAACGATTTTTTTACCATCAGGTGAGACCGTTGGTTCTGCATCATATCCAGGAGAATTGGTCAATTGCTTTTTGATATTACCTTCCAAGTCTGCGATAAAAATATCGTAGCCTTCTGAAACTCCCCACACATATTTTCCATCAATGCTACGTGGAATATTAGGACAAGCCTCATCATTGTGATGAGTAGAAGAATAAATAATTTCTTGGTTACCCGGCATAAAGTAAGAACAAGTCGTTCGACCTTTTCCAGTACTGATCATTTTAGGTTGCGCATCTCCATGCCCATCAATTGACATAGTATAAATTTGATCGCATTCCATACCCCATTTTTTATTGGTAGCTTGGAAAACCAAGTTTTGATTATCAAAGCTAAAATATGCTTCGGCATTGTCACCACCAAAGGTCAATTGTTTTAAGTTGGTGATGTGGTTTTCATTGGGGTAAGTCAATGTTTCAGGATTCAAATCACTTTTAGGCGCATCGCCATGACCGTGCCCATCATGACTATGACCTGCATGGTCGTGTCCTGAATGATCCTGTGATTCTTTAGTTTCGGTTTTTGCAGTTTTATCTGTAGCAGTATCTCCGCATCCCCAGATGAAAACTAATAACATTAATGGTAATAAAAGTTTTACATTCATAATTATGGTATTTTGTTTTTTGCAAAAATAAAATAAATGCTTGCCTTAACTTTCAAATTATTGTCATTTATTGCTTTTTTTGCAAAAAAAATATTGGATTCAAAATTTAGGATTATGGATTCAAGATTATTCTACTATATTGAATTTAGGTATTGGGTATTATTTTTTGAAGTCAGGGCCTGACTTTTGAGTCAGACCCTGACTTGATGACTTTTGAGTCAGACCCTGACTTGATGACTTTTGAGTCAGACCCTGACTTGATGACTTTTAAGTCAGACCCTGACTTGGATAAAATAACAGGTATGTATTCATTCATTTGATAAAATTAATTATTAAACCATGCGAAAGATTTTATTCCTTCTTATTCTTTTTTTAATTTCTTGCGGAGGTGATGGAGAAACCAATTCAAATATCGAAAGAAAAGTTTTTCATTATATGCAGCATCGAAGTGTTACTTCTCTTGATCCAGCATTTGCAAGGAGTCAAGCGAATATTTGGGCAATCGATCACTTGTACAATGGATTGGTTCAATTGGATGATGGATTGAATATTCAACCGAGCATTGCAAAAAGTTGGACTATTTCTGATGATGGATTAACGTATACCTTTTCATTAAGAGATGATGTTTATTTTCATGATAATGCTGTTTTTCCAGAAGGGAAAGGAAGAAAGGTGAAGGCCTCTGATGTTGTTTATAGTTTTGAAAGAGTATGGAAAGGAAGTATCAATTCTCCTGGAAGTTGGATTTTTAATAATAGAGTCGTTGATGAAAATCCATTCCAAGCAACAGACGATCAGACTTTTGTTTTAAAATTAGCAAAACCCTTTCGTCCGATGTTGGGGATTTTGACGATGCAATATTGTTCGGTTGTACCGAAGGAAGCAGTAGAAAAATATGGAGCAGATTTTCGGAAAAATCCAGTTGGAACAGGAGCGTTTACTTTTAAAAGGTGGATGGAAAACCAATCTTTATTTTTAATAAAAAATAAAAAGTATTTCGAAAAAGAAAATGGAGAGCAGTTACCTTATTTGGATGGGGTACGAGTTTCATTTGTAGGCGATCGAAAAACAGCATATTTGGAATTGATAGGAGGGAAAACTGATTTTATGTCGGGCCTGGAATCTTCATTTGTAAATGAATTGTTATCTCCCGAAGGAGAATTACTTTCGAAGCAATCCGAGAAACTTAGTTTTCTAAAATCTCCATTTCTAAATTCTGAATATTTAGGAATTAAAATGAATACGGATGGGGCTAATCCATTAAGTAATAAAAAAATACGACAAGCACTCAACTTCGGTTTTGATCGTGCTAAAATGTTACGTACCATGCGAAACAATGTGGGGAAACCTGCCAATTCAGGATTTACACCAATTGGTTTGCCTTCATTTTCTGCGGCAAATGTCAAAGGATATAATTTTAATCCAGACAAGGCGCGTCAATTGTTGTCAGAGGCAGGTTTCCCAAATGGAAAAGGCTTACCGACCATCGAATTATTGACAACCAAAGATTATGAAGACCTTTGTACTTTTATCGCTCGACAATGGGAAGATTTAGGAATAAAAACTCAAATAGAATTAGAAGAGTCAGCGACTTTACGTCAAAAAATGTCGAAAGGGCAAGCTCCTTTTTTTAGAGCGAGTTGGATTGCAGATTACCCTGATGCTGAAAGTTTTCTAACTGTTTTTTATGGAAAAAATCCTGCACCTCCTAATTATACTCAATTTAAAAATGCCAACTTCGATGCGCTGTACGAAAAAGCTTTAAATGAAAATGATGATAATAAGCGTTATCAATTGTACCAACAAATGGATGAAATTATAAAGGATGAGGCTCCAGTAGTTTTTCTTTTTTATGATGAAACAGCATGGTTTGTAAAAAAAGGAATCACAGGTTTAAGCAAAAACGCAATTAATTTGTTATCCTTAAAAAAAATACGGAAATGATGTTTTCATGTGTTTAGGTGTATGAGTGTATGGGTGTATATGTTGACGAAATAATTGTGATCCAGACAGTACTCACAATTATTTCGTCAACATATACACCTATACACTCATACACCTAAACACATGAAAACAATCCTACAAAATATGAATAAAGTAATTTTCAAAGATATAGGAGAGATGTCCTATCAGAAGGCGTGGGATTATCAAACGGAATTGCACAATGAAGTCAAGACGGCTAAGTTGGAGCGTCGGCATTGGACAGAGGAGGAAAAAGCCAAGGCGGAAAAGAAAAACTATTTAGTTTTTTGTGAGCATCCACCTGTTTATACTTTAGGGAAAAGTGGTTCGATGGATCATTTACTTTTAAATGAAAAAGAATTGTTAGAAAAGGAGATTGAATTTTTTAAAATCAATAGAGGTGGTGATATTACATTTCATGGAAGAGGACAAATCGTAGGTTATCCTATTTTTGATCTGGATGAATTTTTTACGGATGTTCATAAATATGTTCGGTTTTTAGAAGAAGCAATTATTCGAACTTTGGCCGATTTTGGAGTGGAAGCGGGGAGGGAAGAAGGCTTTACAGGAGTGTGGTTGCCTGCCAATGAAAAACAACCCAAACGTAAAATATGTGCCATAGGAGTGCATCTAAGCAGATGGGTAACGATGCATGGTTTTGCTTTTAATGTCAATACAGATTTGAAATATTTTGATTATATTGTACCATGTGGCATTGATGATGCAGATAAAGAAGTGACCAGTTTGTCGGCTGAAATTGGCAAGAAGGTTGATTTGAATAAAGTTAAAAAATGTTTGAAGCAACATTTTGCAGATTTATTTGAATTTGAATATATTTAGGTAAACATTTATATGTGTTACTTTAAACATGCTACCTTTGTTACGGTTAAGAAAATGTGATAAAACGAGTTGTTTTTAAACATTTTTTAGAAAAAATAAATCAAAAGTATTCGAAATAACGTAAAACGTTTAGCGTTCAACGTAAAACGATATTTTTAATAGCGATTAAAGTTTTATGAAAAAAGATATTCCAAAACATAAAGTAGAGGATTTAGCAATTGCGGTTGTTCCAAGAGATGAACGGATAGAAGACCCTGCTGAAGATTTATGGGACACCTATATTATCAATTTGAAAGATGAAAAAATCAAAAGTGTTCTGATTGCTTCACAAGGGTATGGTGAGCTGGATGGTAAGGAAATGAAGACAACGACACTCCGACATTTTTTTGAAGAAATAGGCCCTCTTGAAATCCTTAAAATAGAACCCATTCAACGTAAGTTATTCGATTTGACGAATGAATATTGGGTGAGTTTTAATTTTGAAGGATATATGTATGATAAAAAATATGTTTTTGTCAAAGGTAGTATTTCGGATATCAATTTTACATTGATTCCTTTTATCAACCGAAAGGGGGTGATGATTCGATAGTATTTTTTTTAACGGTGAACTGTGAACGTTGAACGGTGAGTCAATATCGTTTTTGAATATCGAACGCTGCGCTAATAGAACAAGGATTTAAGATTTGAGAAGTTTTTACGAATATATTTTGAACACATACAAGAAGGTTCGTAAAAACTTCTCAAATCTTAAATCCTTGTTTTATTAGCGCAGCGTTCGATATTCAAAAAACTAGTGCGTTTAATAAATGATTTGCATTAATAATTTTTCACTAAGAATTCAGCGTTAAAAATTCACCATTATTGATTAACAGTTCAGCGTTCACAGTTTACCGTTAATTCAATAATTATAATTCCAACATTATGAGGGTATTGCATGCATTTGTATTTGTATTGTTATTTTTCCCGTCTTTCTGTCAAGTAGA
>CAKZSH010000358.1 GCA_937918905.1 uncultured Saprospiraceae bacterium | reverse complement strand
TATAACAAGACCTTTACGTGAATGAATAAAATTTGATATTTCATAATATCCTTTTTGAAAAGGAATTTCTAAATGAAAAGTAGCTATTCCAATGCAGGGTTCATTATTCGGTAAATCATCTTTTTGAATTCGAACCATCATTGTATCATTTTGGTGAGTAATTTTTATTTCAATTATTTCTTTGCAATATTGACCAAGGTCTCCTTCTTCAAAAAATCCACGCTCCTTATAATATTTCATTTTCCATCCATTAGTTCTATCCCACTTATCAGGTGAAAAGCTATTTTGTTTGCGAAAAAATAAATTATACTGTTCTTGAATATTTGTGGTATCAGCATCCAGTATTTTGACTTGTACATAAGTATAAGGATTTTGACCAGCAACAGATGGATGGGAAATAAAAAATAGGATGTAAATTATAAAGATTAGTTTCCTATTCATGATTAGAATTTTGTTTGTTGTAAATTTTTTGATTTAAAATTTTTCTATCCAATATCCCATTCTCGACCTGTCAAAATATAGAATTTTTTTATCACAAAAAAAATAGCCACTTGCGACGACTCACAAATGACTATTTATTGTTACTAATACTTGGAGGCGGGGGAGGGAATCGAACCCTCTTCTTCCGGTGTTATGGACTTCCGCCTGGTGTATCATTTTCCAAAATACAGTTCCTCTAGGGAAATTTGATTCGGCAAAGGTAATACTGATACCCCGCCTTATTATTGTTAAATTTAATTTATACTAAATGTTTCTGAAAATACTGAAGCATAAATCAACCTTCCATCATCCATAACAACTTGCCCATTCAGTTGGTTCCCTTGAACCGTTTTTAATTCTAAATTTAGAAACTTTTCTTCAGGAATTAATTTTACAGGTTGGCTGGTGGATTGTGCCAATTCATTAAAAAGATTTAAATCTCTTTTTCCACGAGCAGTAATCAATTCATTTTTTAGCGAAGCTAAATTAGTAGCTTTGAATGCTGATATTACAACCCTTTGATTTTTTTGTTTTTGTTCCACTCGATATGCAGCCGGCCCGTAACTGAAATTTAAAAGAGGGGAAAACATCTCTTTAAAATAATCATGAGTAGGCGCAATTTCTACACCTGCATATTTTCCATCAATAAAAAATAATGCACCTCGCTGACGATCCAATGCTTCAAATCGGTTAGAAAAAACATTTAGTTCGTTTCGAAGTTTTACAACAATTTCATCCAAATGTCCACGCGATTCTCGACCATAAAATTGATTGACTTTAGCAATCGTTTTCCATAATTTATCATAACCTTCTGTACCACGAAGTTCCAATGCTTTTTTACGCAACTCAATAGGTAAAATAAAAAACCATTGTTCTTTTTCTTCCAAATATCCACCCTGTGATTCTTGTACACAACAAGCATCTTTAAAGAAGACTTTTTGACCTGCGGATAAAAATCCTGAACGACACAATGCATGATTTTGAGCACCTTGTTGGATGTATCCAATGTGCAATGGAACAATGGCTAATCCTTCATTTCCGTTATTGGCCAATTCGATATTTCCATACCCTTTCACTTTCGAAACCTTGATTCCTGTAAGTGGTGGTAAAAAAGGAATTTCATTTTTTGCATCCTCTCCTAACAATGGAATTACAGAAAGTGCTCCCGCATGTTGCGACGCTCCAATATGAAAACCTTCCTTATGAAAGTTAGGAATTACTGACTGATTTTTATTGTTGTTGATGTTTAATATTTTATTTAAAAAATTCATTTTAACTTATTGATAATCAATTTATTAAGAGATTTTGTTAAGTTTCTCTAAATGCTTGATTTTAAATTAATAACACGAGTCAAGGTCTGACTTAAAAAGTCAGGCTTTGACTTTTATGGAAGTTCTTATAAGTCAAGGCTTGACTTTTAAAGTCAAACCTTGACTCGTAAATGCACTCTTGAAAAATTAATTCAATTGTTCAATTCGACCTAATAATTTTTGATGCAAAAATTCTTTTAAGCCTTGAATATTAGAATTATCTGCTTCCAAAAATGAATTAGTCAATACATTTTCAAAATCATCTTGATGCCAAAATCCAAGTTCTGGTAATGATGGTGCAGGGCGACGTTGAGTCAAATCATCTTTGTAATAAAACTGGCTTTGAACAAAGAAGATTGGAGTTTTGATATTTAGTTGGGGTAATGTTTTTACCACTTTTTCTAAATCTCCAGCACTTCTATTTTCGTATCCATCAGAGACGATAAGGACTAAGTTTGGCTTGTGACTCAATGCTTCGATAAGGCCCATTGCCAAGTCTGATCCACCTGAAGGAAAATGCAAATCCCCTACTCCACCCACGGGTACCACTTCTAATTTTTCGACTAATTTTTCCAATGTTAATTTAAAGGCCACATTTTGCGAAATCAATGCAAACTCTCTTTCTCCAAAACCTCTTGTACTTGCCGAAGCATCTAAAACTAATGCTACTTTTCCTTCAAATTTAGGTAATCCTTTTACCGCTTTTTCAACTTCATTTTTGAGGGCTTCCTGAAGTTGTGGAGTATTCCCACCTCGATATATGTGGACTAAGTTGGCAGCAATGTCTCCTCGATGAGTTACCGAAATTGTTTTTGACAATTTTTTTGGAGGAAAAATTTTGTCCAATTGTTTCTGATGATCCACATGATAAAAAGCAGGTTGTCTTCCTCGCTGACGAGGTTGAAAAGCTTTTACAAAAAGCTCTCTTCTCGCCTCATCAAGTTCTACAAATCGAAAAAGATGATGTTTTAAATATTCTTTTTCTTGGACCGATAAATTTTCTTTTTGCAAAATTTTAGAAATTGTAAAAGCAGTACTTTTTCCTAAAACATGTTCTAAAATATCTTGGACGGAACGACGACGGAAATAAATTAATTCCTTTGCATTTTCATGTGCAAAAAGAAAACGCAATGCCGAGCGGGTCAAATGTTTTCGATTCACTCGATCTCTACGAAGTGCTAGGTATACATTTAGTATCTTATCCGCAGGCAAAATATTATGTAAAAATTCTAAAACATTCCAAAACGTTTGTCGATCAGAATTAGAGCAATCTGCCCAAGAAGATTTAAGTATGAAGTATAAAATTTTCAATCGAGCCGCTTCATTAATTTCAGATAAAGTACCTAAAAGCCCATACAGCGAAGGGTGTGTATGATGAAATTTTTCATACAAATCTAAGTCCTTTGCGTAGGCTTGATTGCCTTTCCGTGAAACTTGAAATCCTGATTTTTTTTCGTTTGAAATGTATTGGAGAAATTCTCCAAAGGATTGTATTTGATTATAGTTTTCTTTAGCCATTATATTTTTTAATGCTGGTTTAAAAATTACAGCTTCACAACTTTTCTTTTTGAAAGAAAGTTCCCTTGATTAAAAAATTAGGGTGTTTTTTTTCATAAAACCTCAATCACTTTTCCATAAACTTGTTTTGTCCAGCCATTGATAGGGCCTCTATTATTTCCAATTTGAACCCCTCTTTTGTCATTTATCGCCTTTACAAGATGGGTGTAAAAATCACCTTTTACCTTGCAATAAACGGCATCTCCAACTTCAACATCTTCCCAAGTAGCAGGTTCTAAAATGTGCTTTTGCCCAGACTTAATTATGGGAATCATGGAGTTTCCTTTTTTGCTTGTTTCGAAGGTTTCTCTGTTTTCTAGTCTTTCTAATTTGTAATTTCTCATCGTTTAAAATCTATTTGTATTTCTCAATTTTTTAATGAAAAGAAAAGTTCCAACGATAAGCCCCCAATAAAAATTGGCCCACAGAACCGAAGTCCTGCGAGCCAGATAACTAACACACGCCTTAATTTTTAATATAAATATAATATATTTTATTATATGTAACAATCAATTTTAAGAAGTCAAATATAGTACAGCTTTTGTTTTATATGTAAATAAAAGCACTATACAAATACTCTACATCCAATAAAATAGTAGTTTTATTGAGGTAATATTAATTTTTGTGAAGATAAATAAGGGGAAATATAGTGCTAAAGGTACTAAAAAAATAAGGAAGTCCTTCCAGAATTTAAGTTCGTCCGTAGGGACGGACTGATTCTGGAAGGACTAAAATGTTAATTTTAATTCAACAAGTCAGTCCTTCCAGAACCACCCCATTCTTTCAGAATTGATTGAAGTTCTTGAAGGACTCTTCCAAAACGACGCATTGGCTGCACCCTGTTAGGATACCGTTTTTGAAAGAAGCATTTCCTGAAATCAATGTGCTTGGAGTGATCCAATACAAAAAAGCCATCCTTAATTTTAAATCAAGGATGGCTCAAAAAGAGAGAAAAAAGGTCATCTACTTAATTATTATTTTTTCAAAAAACCGTTCTTCTTCACTTTTTATTTCCAAAAAGTATAATCCATTCAAATCTCCAACTTGAAGAAATAGCTTATCATACTTAGTGGTCTCTTGTAACATTACCCTACCAGTTATATCAATGATTCGGATTTGAGCAGGAATCGAAGTATTTCGTTTTATGTTTAAAATTTCATTTGTTGGATTCGGAAAAACTTTAATAGTTTCTTTTTCTAGTTCACTTACATCTGTTGTAATATTATCGCAAGTAATAGTTACAGTTGTCGGGTCAGAAATTTGAACTGTTTCAGTTATCAGTTGTCCATCACAAGTATATCGAATTTCGTAGAGTCCTTTAAAAACCCTTGGAACCGCTACCCCACTAGCATCAGAAACTACAACTTCGTCAGTCCACCATTGATTAAAAACTAAATCCACGAATGCATCTCCAGGTTGAGACATGGTCCAATCCAATCTAAAAATATTACTCCCTGTGTTGAGCCAAGTTGCCCCATCCCAAAAGTTCCAAAAAAGAAATCCGTCCATACTTTCATGACTAAAAGTTGCGGTCATAAAATCTACTAAATAATCAGCAGCCAATTGTTGATCCATGGAACTAGGCAAATCAAACTCTGTAACTTTTGCTT
The DNA here is from genome assembly GCA_937918905.1 of uncultured Saprospiraceae bacterium. Classification (GTDB taxonomy): domain Bacteria; phylum Bacteroidota; class Bacteroidia; order Chitinophagales; family Saprospiraceae; genus CAJQQY01. The sequence continues at coordinate 17,480 of CAKZSH010000358.1, read as the reverse complement.
TTAATCCAAAGGAATTATAAAAGTCATCGTAAGTATCTAGGACTGATAAAATACTATTTGGAAATCCACCAATGTGCGCTTGAAAACCAATTCCTTCCAATCCTACATCAGCGTCAGCAATCTCTTGAGTGAATTGTTTGAGTCGTTCATAGTTTTCATTTCCAGGAAGATTATTTAAGGTTAAGGTTACATAATCATTTAACCAAAGTCCAATATTTGGATCGAGGTCTTTTGATTTTTGAAAAATTTCTGTATAAAGTTCTCGACCTGTGGAGTAGTTCGGATCGAGTTTAAATGCATTTTCCAAAGTTCTCGTTAGTGCAATTTCATTGAGCACATCCCATTCTTCAATTTCTCCTTGCATTCCAGGGTACAATATAATTTCTTCCAAATGTTCGTTAATTCGATTTTTCATGTAAGGAACATTTCCTAAATTATTTACAATATCATCTGGTAAAAAATCACTACCGGGCCAAACCAAATTATGTCCTCGGATTTTAATATCATTATTTCGTAGCCATTGAACCGCATTGACGAGTTCTGTTTTATTGACAAACCATTCTTCTTCCCAGCCGTCCCATTTCATATCATTTTCAAAAACGACCCAATTGAATCCATGTCCTTCCCCATCAAGATTGATCACTTTATTTTCGTAAATGACATTGTGTAAATTATTTCCTGCAAAACGATTAGCCGTTACTGCTGTTCCAAATGCAAATTCATGTTGCTGCATTTCTACTTCGATAGCTGCATTTTCTATAGGATCACCATTGGTGTTTTTTACCTCTATTGTTAGATCTGCTTTTCGAAATTGGTCAATTCGATCTGCGGCCGTAGCCCGCCAAGCTGCATCGGGTTCCCATCCACCATAAAATTGATTATTGATTTCATTTGGTAAATCTTCAAGGTTAGCATTGCCTTGAAAGTTGATTCCTGTAAATCCTCCTACTTCAATCGTTTGCGCTTGAAAACCTAAATGAAATCCCCAAACTAAACTGTTTGGATTGTAACTAGCTGATGATTGAAAAGGAATATAATACCGTTGCCATTCTTCGCTTATTGGTAAAGTAAAAATGGCTTCTTTGTCAAAAGTAGAACTATTTTCAATAAAGAAATTCACCTTTCCTTCTCCTCCAACTGAACGAATATAAAAAACTGCTAATACTACATCTCCCGATTGGACCGCAATTTGGTTTCGAATATTCCAACCTGAATTCCAAGGATTAGCTCCTGGTTGAGCGACTGTTAAAATTGACTTTTGTGAAAAAGGTTGATCGGTTACAGGAGTTATATTTGATGTTGCTCCATAGCTAATTGCTGTATTTAAAATATCAGTTTCATTATTATACAATACCCAATTTCCAACTGGTAAACTAAAATCATTTTGTAGTGTTGTTTGTAAATTGGTGTGATAATCATCTTGAGCTTGGGAAAAATTAAATGCCAATAAAAGGAGAAGAAATATAAAAATGTGCTTCATTTAAAAATGATTTGATTTTAAAATATGGTTCGACTTATTCTGTTGTAGACTTATTTTGAGTTTCGTTTTTTTCCTTAAACGTCGGATGTAAATCCGACTCTCTCATTCGAAAATTTTTGAATTTAAATAATTGTAAATCAAAAATTTTCGCCCGAAAGAGCCGAATTCACATTCGGCGGTTAAGTATCACAATAGAACCTGATTAACTAATCAACCAGTCCACTAAATTATTTTTTCATTAATCTTAAAGTACCTGCACTTACTCCGTCTGCCACAATCTGTACTACATACATTCCAACAGGTAAATTTTTCACATTTAAAGTTTCAAGATTCAAACCTTCTGCTTGATTTCCTAAATCATTTAACATTACTTTTTCACCTAAAAGATTGTAAACATTCATTTGAATATCTGCACTTTTCACTAAGTCATATTCTACTTGGAAAATATCAGCAGTAGGATTTGGGAAAGCTCTCAACGTTTGTAATTTTTCCAAATCTTGAACGCCTACTAAAGGCGAACCAAATGAAATCCAATCAATGGTTACATCACCATTAAATGCTCCAACACCAGGTAATATAAACATTTGAATGGCTCGAATTCTTTCCGCATCTACAGGGCAACCACTCTGGTTACAAGGAGATCCTCCAAATGCACCATCCGCATATTTTCCAGCAAAATCATATTCATAAACTGCGTACTCTGTGGTCAATATATTACTGGTGGCATTAAGATTAGTTACATAACCTGCAAAGTCCTCCAAGTCGATTCTTAACTCTGTATCCATCATAGTTGACTTTGCTCTGATGAATAATTTGTCATCACTACTGGCTGCATCAACTAAAATTTCTGTTTGATTATCGTCATGTGTTACGTAGCTAACTTGCGACCACATGGCAGCAGTTCCATCTCCTGTTATGATTAATTCGTCCCCAGTTGTAGTGACTAGACCTACGGCAGGATCAGTTATAAAATCAATAGTCATAGCGTCCATCTCATCAGAGTAATTTGGAATTCCTGCAGGAGGCAAATCAATAATTGGGTTTCCGAAAGAGATCCAATCAATATCCAAAGTTCCGTTAAATGCGCCAACTCCAGGGTTTACAAAAAACTGTAAAGTTTTTACCCTTGCGCCATCCACAGGACATCCACTTACCGTACAAGGAGATCCTCCAAATGCACCATCTTCATATGCACCTGCATAATCAAATTCGTAAACAACATATTCCGTACCTAACGTTACACTTTGCGCATTTAAGTTGGTAACAAAATCCATATTGTCTTGTAAGTCAATTCTCAACTCTGTCATATCCACACTTGCCTTAGCTCTTACATAAAGTTTGTTTCCGCTACCTTGTGCATTAGCCATAATTTCTTCTCCTAAATTATTATGTGGAGTATAAACAACTGGGGTCCACATTTCGCCAGTTCCATCACCTGTGATAGTCCACTCATCATTGACAGTTGTAGAAGATAACCCTGTTACATCTGTTATAAAGAAAGAAGTATTATCATCCATTTGATCTTGATAATTGGCAACTCCTGCAGGCCCTAAACCTGGATCATCATCTAATGGCTGACCTATCGAAATAAAATCAATATCGATACTTCCAGCATAACCACCCGCAGCAGGATCAGGATAAATCAAAAGTTGTCGAATCGCAGTTTCATCTACAACACAAGGTCCAGCCGTACATGCCGATCCTCCAAATCCTCCATCAACATAACCAGATGTAAAATTATATTCGAAGATGACATATTCATCATTGATAATCTTAGTCAAAGAAGATTGAGAAGTGACATAACCAGTTGTGTCCACTAAATCAACTCGCAAAGGAACATTCCCCATAGCTGTTTTAGCTTTAATAAATACTTTACCTTCAGCAGGAGTCATGTCTAAGAAAATTTCTTCGCCTGTATCTTTATCATGTAAAACATAAGAAAGAGCAGTAAACTGACCTGCTGAACCATCACCTGTAATGGTCCAATCCGTTCCAGTCTCACTTACAGTAAAACCAGGAACATCACCAGTCCATTCTACAGTTTCATTATTAAAATGATCTTCATAAATTAATTCCGCTTGCGCTCCAGGAGGTTCTAATGCCGTTCCAAAAGAAATATAATCAAAGGTTAAATCTCCAAGAAACTCTCCAACTCCAGGTTCAATAAACATAATGAGTTGTGCAATACGAGTAGGATCCACTTCACATGGCGCAGTTGCCATCGTACAAGCAGTTCCTCCAAATCCTAAATCAGAATATGCACCCGCATAATCAAATTCAAAAACGGTATATTCTGTACCTACGATTTTTGTAATAGATCCTTGAGTGGTCACAAAGCCATCAATATCTTGTGCATCAATCCTTAAAGCTGTTCCAGGAACTGTTGATTTTACTTTTACAAAAATTTTATTATTCCCACTCATATCCAAATCAAGTGTATCCAATGTATTTGGATTTCTAAAAATATATACAAATGGATCCCACATTGCGTTAGTACCATTACCTGTAATCGTAACCTCTGAGTTAGCTGCATCTATTCCAATTGAATAATCATTTCCAATAAGTTCAAACGCATTAATGGAACTGTCTTGGTCAAAGTGATCTTGGAAAACACTAGACATAATTACTGGAGTTGGTTCCTCACCAAATGCAATATAGTCGATTACTACCGATCCATTAAATCCTCCTACTCCTGGATTAGTGAAAAATAATAGGTCTGTAATCTGAGTACCATCTACAGGACAAGGCCCTGCTGAACAAGCTGTTCCTCCAAATCCTCCATCAGAATATATCCCAGAAAAGTCAAATTCTAAAACCATGTAATCTGTTGTTAGCGTTTTTACAATTGCATTTGCAGTTGTTACAAAACCGTTCGCATCTTGAAGATCCATACGAAATTGTGTTCCTACATTACTTGCTTTTGCTCGGACAAAAACTTTATTGTTACCTGTGGCATCAATCGTAACAGCACCAGCTGCATCATGTAATCCATAGGTGAATACATCCCACATTCCAGTATTGTTGGCATTGATAGTCAATTCACCATTTTCTTCAGAAAAAGTGTAAGTACCTGCACCTCCCATAGTAGATGCATCACCATCATCCATTTCATCAAGGTAAACTTGCGAAAAGCCCATTTGACTAAATAGACAAAGTGCTAAGAGAAATAGTAAGTGTTTTTTCATAATCACAATTGTTTTGTTTTAGTAAAAAGTTAAAATATGTGTTTAGGTGTATAAGTATATATGTGTATATGTTTCGATAATATTTTGAGTGTATCATTCAACATTATTCGATAACATATACACCTATATATATACACTTAAACACATTAATTATAAAATTTCTATAAATTCGATATTATCAATATTCACTTCCAAAGGAGGATTACTTGCGTCGTCATCCGTTAGGTGAAATTTGATAGTTTTGATTTTTGCAGGATCTATGATAAATCCATCAAGGTCTTCAAAACGATTTAATGGAATCGAAATTCTGTCCCAATCATTCCAATCTACATCAATAGTCTGTGTAAAATCATTTGGAGATCCATCTCGTTCATTTAAAATTAAAATGAGTTTGGTTTTTTTATTTCCATTGTTGTTGATGTCCATTTCTAACAATGTATTTGCAGCAGAGTTAGTTATTCCAAAATTTTCAAAAACGGTAACATCTTGGCTATTGTTTTCTGCCCCTCCCACCCAACTGATATTCAAATTATCTTTTCCAGTCAGTTTTAAAAAATTATTATTGATAGGTTCTGGTGATGAATTTTGGACGGCATCCGTCATATTAGTTTGATCTACAAAGCCAGTCAATAACCAATTTTCAGTTTCTGCTCTTACACCATTTCCATCAAAGTCATTGACCAAAATAGAATTAACGGAAAAGAAATTTATAGGAGAAAGCGCTCGTCCGCCATTGGCCCAAACTACAATTCTACCTTTTTCAATTCCTTGAGGCACTACCACTTCCATAGAATCAGGAGCGAGATAAATAATATCAGCCATGATGCTATCATGGAAATATACTGTTACAGGATCAAAGAAATTTTTCCCTGTAATCGTTACTATATCACCTGAAGAAGCAAACTCAGGTGTAACGTTAAATATTTCTGGTGCTTCCAGCGTCACTCTAAAATTTGTAGAAACGGAACCTCCTGCTGTGGTAAATACTACCTCATGATCTCCCAAAGGAATATTAGCAGGTACTCTAAATAACAACGCATTATCAGAATTATAAGCAGTATTAAAATTCACGACTTGCCCACTAAATGAAAGCGTCTCTAAATCATTAAGATTACTTCCTTCAAAAACAACAAGTGTTTCTGCTGGTCCAAAAACTGGATCAACACTCTCGATAATTGGTGCAGGAGCATCTTTACAAGAAAAGAATAAATAAGAAAATATAAGTAAAAAAAATATATGCCTGAATTTCATTTTTAATTTTTTTATTGAGTATTGAGAATAATAATTTTGAGTATCTAAAATTTTCGAAAAATCTTAATACCCAGTACTTATTACCTATATCCATTAATACCCTGGATTCTGTTCCAACTTAGGATTCACTTCCATTTCCGATGCAGGAATAGGAAATAACAAACTATTTAAATCTGGATTTTTTCCATGCAATGTCAATATTTCAACTGCTCGTCCTGATCGTAATAAATCATACCAACGGTGTCCCTCAAATGCAAATTCAACTCGACGTTCATGCAACATAATCTCTTTATTAATTTCACTTAAAGGCTCTAAACCTGCCCGAACTCTTACTTTATTAAATGCGTCAAGTGCCAAACTATTAGAACTCACGCCACCTTCAATTTCCATAATCGCCTCAGCGTAGGTTAACAAAATATCAGCATAGCGAATGATATGTGCATTTTGAGGCGTACTCATAAAGCAAATATTTGGACCACTTCCTACTACATATTTTTTAATATTTACTCCCGCAGCTGATGCGCCTCCAGGAGGATAAGTGTATCCACCATCTGCTGCATTTACTGTTGGGTAAAATGCGTTTGGAATCATGATCGTAGGTTCTTTTCTCAAATCACCTGATTCAAATGCATCCGAAATTGTAGTGTTAGGATTATTGACAACTGGCGCAGTAGGAATTTGTGAACCCCACCCATCTCTATCTTTTGTGATGCCTTCTCCCCATGGAGCAAAAAATGCTTGCATCGGATTACCAGTTCCCCAAGGGCCGCAGCCTGAAAATTGTACTTGGAAAACGACTTCTTTATTATTGTCTCCAATTTCTAATTCAAAATTATCAGCATAGTTTTCCATCAAGTCATACGTTCCTAGATCCATCACCGCCTTTGCAGCATCTCTTGCATCCACATAATTTCGACGCGTCAAATGTACTTTTGACAAAAATCCTAAAGCCGCTCCACGAGTAGCACGACCTTCGCCACTTCCTGTCCAGTTCAATGGTAAATGTTCGGAAGCAAATGTGAAATCTTCTCGAATCAAATTATAAACTTCTTCCACACTCGCTCTTGGAAAAAATAATTCTTCCCCTAAAACAGGTGGTACCGTCACCAATGGAACGCCTCCATAAATTCTTACCAAATCAAAGTAAGCAACTGCTCTTAAAAACTTTGCTTCTGCTATAAATGGATTTTTTACATTCTCTTCTAGGGCCGATGCTTCAACTTTAGCAATGACTCCATTGGCAAGAGTAATTTGTCGATAGTGAGTGGCCCAATATCTTGCAACAGGTGCATTGTCTGCCGTTGTTGCAAAATTATCGATGGGTGTAAAATCAGGATCTGTTCCTCCTGCTTGAGAATTATCAGATGGGATTTCGGTCAACATCCATCCTTTTCCAATCCATTCAATATCTTGCATTGGAGTGTAGACACCAATCATTGCACGATCAACTTGATCTGCATCTTGATAAAAATTATCAGCAGTTAATTGATCCAACGGTTCTCTATCCAAAAAGTCAGAGCATGAAACGATGCTCAGGAGAACAAGAAGAAGTGTTGATTTGTAAATGTATTGTTTCATTGTTTTATTTTTTCTCTTAAAAATATTTTATTTTGAAATCCACCCCCTAACCCCCGCCAGCGGGGGAAATAGTACGTGTACTTTTAACGCGATTATAACACGTCCACTCTCCCCCGCTGGCGGGGGTTGGGGGGTGGATTTTTTTAACATAAACTCACTTTTAAAAGTTAGCATTCAACCCAAAAGTATAAGATCGAGAAATCGGATATCTTCCATTCTCAACACCATTAATTAAAGGGTTTTGATTAAAAGAACCAATCTCAGGATCAAAGCCTGAATAGTTGGACCAAGTATATAAATTTTGTGTACTTGCATACACCCGAAGATTTTTAAATTTTACACGGTTTAACCAAGCCTTTGGAAAATTATATCCAAGCGTAATATTTTTTATTCTGATAAAAGATCCATCTTCAATAAATCGAGTCGAAATTCTTCGATTATTATTGGGGTCAGGACTTGTAGGCCGAGGTACGGTATTACTTGGGTTCGAAGTTTGGAAGCGATCAATGACCGCTTTGGATTGGTTACTCAATCCTGCCATTCCTTCAATATTACGACGCATGATATTTAGGATTTCATTACCATAAACACTTTGAACAAAGATGCTCATATCAAAACCTTTGTAACTAATTTCGTTGGTAAGATTCAATGTGAAATCGGGATGTGGACTTCCGATAAAAGCTTGATCTTCATCAGTAATCACACCGTCGCCATTGCGATCTTTGAATTTGATATCGCCAGCTCTAGTTCCATCTGATTGGAAAGGACTTTCGACCACCTCCGCTTGAGATTGAAAAATACCTTCCATTTCATAACCATAAAATTGACTGATAGGTAAACCTTCAACCGTACGAGTAACAGGAACCTCTTGAATAATTCCAATCAAGTTTCCTGTAGAACCTAAACTTATAACCTTGTTTTTATTGGCAGAAAAATTCACGCCCGTTCTCCAACTAAATGCGCCTGTTAAATTTGTCGTATTTAAAGTTAATTCGATTCCTTTATTTTCAATTTCACCAATATTTACAAAAGGAGGATTTAGGCTTCCTGCAGTCAAAGGAATCAATGCAGGCAATAACATCCCGTCTGCTTTTTTTACATAATAATCAGCAATAAATTCGACACGGTTATTAAATAATCCTAAATCAATTCCGATATTAGTTTGAAAAGAAGACTCCCATCGTACATTTGGATTAGCGATATTATCAGGAGCAAAACCTGTCAATAACTGATCTCCAAACACTACATTTACATTTCTTAAATTTGCCAAATAAGAGTATAATCCAATCTCTTGATTTCCTACTTCCCCTACTCCTATTCTCAATTTCAAATTATCAATTGCCTCAATATTTTTAATAAATTTTTCATTGGACATTCGCCACGCAAATGCTGCGGAAGGAAAATATCCATAACGATTATCAGGACTAAATCGAGAAGAACCATCTGCTCGAATAGTTGCAGTCAATAAGTATCGATCAGAAAAACTATAATTCATTCGACCAAAATAAGAAAGTAAAGCCCAATGACCAGCACCTCCACCAGTTTGTTGTTGTCCAACATCTCCAAGATTAATTTGAAATAAATCATTGGTAGGAAGATTGTCTCTTGAAGCATTCAAGAATTCATATCTTCCTGTTTGTGCTTCAAATCCAACTAAAGTAGAAATGCTATGTTTTTCTGCAAATGTCTTGTTAAAAGTCAATAAATGTTTGTTGATCCAAAACTGAGAATTACTATTATTTTTTCGAATTCCAGATTTTCCAAAAAAGTTACCTCGCTCAAATGATGGGAAAAATGTAGAATGATTGGAGTAAACTAAATCAGATCCGAACTCTGTTCTATATTTTAAGAAAGGAAAAATATCTGCTTCCAAATAAATATTGGACAGCACCCTTGTCTTGGTATTTACATCCTGAGTTTCCAATGCTCTTGCAACTGGATTATCAAATGATAAAGTGATATCCTCTGACGGGCCAGCAAAAGTTCCATCTGCATTTCTAACTGGTGCATTGGGAACCATTAATAATGCGGTGTACACTACCCCACTACTGTTGTCATTAAAAGTAATATTTTCATTGGTACGTGCTAAGAGAAAACTATTTCCAATTCTTACTCGGTCTGAGATAGAGTGATCCAAATTAATTTTTCCAGAGATACGAGTAAAATCAGAACCCACTACAATTCCTTCTTTGAAATGATAACTTCCTGACATCGCATATCGGGTACGATCATTTCCACCTGAAGCAGTCAACTGATAATTTTGCATGGTCGCAGTTCGGAAAACCTCCTCTTGCCAATCCGTTCCTTCTCCTAATAATTCAGGATTCGCAAATTCTTCAATTTCAAACCAAGATGCATCATCAAAATATTCTGCGTACTCCTTTAAGTTTAGTACAGGAACCTTTTTTGATAATTCTTGAATGCCATAATAGGATTCGAAAGAAAGACTTGAAGTTCCTTTGTCTCCTCTTTTTGTAGTAATCAAAACTACTCCATTGGCAGCTCTTGCACCGTAGATTGCAGTAGCAGAAGCATCTTTTAAAATTTCGATAGATTCAATATCACTTGGGTTGATCGTATTTAATGCACTTGGATTTTGTGAACCACCTAGTTCTGCAAAATTGGAAGAAGTTCCTTGATTGTCATTTACAACTGGAATTCCATCAATGACATAAAGTGGTTCGGCAGTAAGTGTTGAACCAATTCCTCTAATTCGAATTGAAACGCCTCCTCCTGGAGCACCTGAATTTTGAGTTACATAAACTCCTGCTGCACGACCTTGAAGGGCTTGGTCTAAACTAGAGGTAGGCAATGCTTTGAGTTCTTTTTCTCCAACTGAAGAAAGTGCTCCTGTTAAATCACTTCGCTTTTGAGTTCCATAACCCACAACAACGACCTCATCTAATTGACTTGAGTTTGTTGCTAAAAATATAGTTCCTAGCTGAGCTTGAGAAGCTACAACTTCTTTGGTTAAATATCCGAGGTAAGAAAAAACTAAGATACTTCCCTCTTCTACTTGTATCAAAAAACTCCCATCATATTCTGAAACCGTTCCCTCTGATTTGTTTTTAATAATAATGTTTACACCTATTAATGGTTCTTTGGAATCACGATCCAAAACCAATCCTGTTGCATTTAGTGTTTTTTTAACTAGAGTTGGGATTATATTGTTAGAAGAGGTGGTACCCTTTTTTTGTTTTTTAACTTTCTTCGCTTTTTTGATTACAAAAGTCTTGTCATTGATTTTTTTATAACTCAAATCAAAGTCTTTCAACAATTGTTTTAAATCAGATTCTGCTGACTTTTTTGTTGCGGCCCAATTCCTAACTGTGGTTTTTTCAATTTGCTCTACATCATAAATAATGGATACTCCGTACATTTCTGCAATTTGATCAATCACTTCTTGTAGTGGAATATTTTGTTTTTGGGAAAAATAAAACGAGTCATTATTAGTACTCGCTTGAATGGATGTATTTGCTGTCGCAATACTTCCCCAAAGAAAAATGAAGATCCAAATAAGGAAAGGACATTTGGATAAGGTGAAAAATTTATTCATATTATAGTTTTGTTTTGGTCAACATTGTAACCGCCAAATTTATTTGGCTGGTTGTTTTAAAAAGCTGTCATTCGTTAATGTACTTCAACCTGCCAAATAAATTTAGCGGTTACTTCGAAAAATTACTCAATGACATAATGTTGCTCACTAATTTTTTTAATTTTTAAATCATAAATTGCAGACAATGCTTCCAATAATAATTTTGGATTATTCTCAGGAATAGATGCGTTGATTTTTCGTTTTAAAACTTCCTGATTTTTTAATTCTACTTTCCATCCAAAATTATTTTCTACTCGACGGATGATACTTTTGATAGAGGCATTTTTAAAAATCATTTTATTGTCTTTCCAATCCGTTACTGTTTTTACATCAATTTGAGTTTGGTCGATAGTTTGGTTGGTGATTCGCACTTGATCATTAGGTTGCATATTAATTTTGGTTTGGTTAGGCAATTTTAATTGTACCTTTCCTTTAACCAAAGTCACCTCCAAATCATCTTTTCGTTGCATCACATTAAATTCTGTTCCCAAGACTTCCACCTTCCCCTTTTCAGTATGAACAATAAAATTTTGTTGTTTAGATGGTGCAACATTAAAAAATGCTTCCCCCTCTAGCCACACTTCCCTTGATACTTTATTTTGCCAATCTTCAGCGAAACGTAATGAAGTATTGGCATTTAGCATGATTTCGCTACCATCTTGTAATTGTATTGTTTTTGTTTTTCCAAAATTAGTACTCACTATTTGGAGTGGTGTAGTATTCCACATTTGCCACCCTAGTCCTGCTATTGCTAATATAAGAAAAACACCAGCTAATCGAGCAATAAAAAATCGATGATGTAATTTTTTGACATTACTTGGTAGTGTGTTAGTCGATTCCGTTATTGTCTCATAGCTGGTTGATTGGTGATTTAATTTTGATTGAAGGGAATGATATTCATTCTTAATTTCATCATCAGTTATTTGAAAAGATAAGGTATTGACCAATTCCTTCGCTTGATAAAAAATGGCTTGATCTTGTTTGTTGTTTGTTAGCCAATTTTCCCAATATTGAATATCAGCAGGATCTGGTGCTAGGCAATATTTTTGAAAGGCATCAGAAGCTACTAGAGATTCAATTGTAATTTTATTTTTATTCATTATGTGTTATTCGTACGAATAATTGATGTAGGGAATAAATCCCAATTAGGTTACTATTAATATAGAGGGAGATGTTTTTGTTTTTTACTAGTCTAAAGTGAAAAAAAAATAAAAATATATTTTTTGTAACCGCCAAATTCATTTGGCTGGTTGTACGAACCATTGATTATCAGGCATTTACACAACCAGCCAACTGAAGTTGGCGGTTACAGAAATGTCAATATTTTCTTTAATTTTTTTACTGCTTCATAGATTTGATTATAAACGGTTTGTTTGCTTTTACCTGATTCTTTTGCAATATCTTCATAATTCATTCCCTCATAAAACCTTAGTTTCAACATTTCCTTTTGTTGGTCAGGTAATTGTGCGAGTGCATTTTGTAGTTTAGCTTGTTGTATTTTTTCTGATTGAAATTTGATGAGTAAAGTCTCGTAGGAAGCGGTGGATAATTGGTGAGTTATTTCGGATATAGATATGGTTGGAAGTTTGTTTTTCTTTATTTCCTCTAACATCTTTCGATAGAATGCTTTTTTGAGATAAGCATTCCAATGTTCGACATGTTGTAATTTTTCGCGTTTTTCCCATATTTCTAAAAAAAAACTTTGAAGTGCATCTTTTGTAAATTCCTTATCTCCACACATTCTAAATCCTACCAAAAATAGATTTTGGTAATATGTAAAAAAAAATGCTTCAAAATTGTTTTCTTGAAGCGAAGAATTATTTTGCCGCTTTTTGTCCAATAGTTTTTAATGCAAAATAAGTAAAAGTTATGAGTTTGGTTAAGTTAAGAAGTGACTTTGTAGGGCAAACGCATTATAATTTATGTTTGTAGCAAAAAAATATCAGATTAGGGACGTTGTTCCAACCCTGATAAATTATAATGCGTTTGCTCTAGTGACTTTGTAATTTTTTGGTAAGAAAAAAGCTGCTGGCTCATCGCGCCAGCAGCTTCCAAATCAGAATAGTTTTAGTTTAAATAGATAAAATCGGACTGTTTATTTTTGACTAAAATTATGGATTAAGGATTTTTCAAAAAACCCTTAAATCCATAACCAAAAGTTACTTAATTACGATTGTACTTCTAGCGTAATTTGTTTCATTTACTAAAAGTAAGATATACGTTCCTGAAGCTACATCAGAAACATTAATAGTTTCATTAGCATCATTGATATTCCAAGTATTTAGGATTGTTCCATTCATTCCAATCAATTGCGCATCCACATTTTTTCCAACCATATTCTCAGGAACATCGATGGTAATAAATTCAGTTGTTGGATTAGGAGATACTTTGAAGTTGACCTGATCCAAATTTTTCAAACTTGTCAAATTCGGTAGTAAAACACCATCAATTACATGTACTACTCCATTTAATGTTGGAATATCTGCCACAATTACCATTGCATCATTAATCATTACTCCACCATTCACATCAATTGTAACTGTAACATCTTGGTTCAATAAAGTGGTTGCAGTTTGTCCATCCATCAAAGTTGATGAAAGTACTTCTGCACCTAAAACATGGTATTGAAGAATTTTTGTCAAATCTCCTGTTGGATCTGCTAACAATGCATTTACATCTATTCCTGTGAAGGCATCATCAACTGGCGCAAAAACAGTTAAGTTTGCAGTAAGATCACTTAATGCCCCATCCAATCCTGCTTCGACAACTGCAGTTTCTAAAATGGTATGATCTGGGCTATTAATTACAACATCTGCAACGGTTACATTTGGTGGTAAAATAACTGCATCCAATACATGTACTACTCCATTTAATGTCTGGATATCAGCAATAGATACATTCGCATTATTAATCATTACGCCACCATTGGAATCAATAGATACTGTAATATTTTGTCCAAATAATGTCGTTGCCGTTTGTCCATCTGACAAAGAAGAAGAAACTACTTCTGCTCCTAAAACATGATATGATAATGCCTTTTGTAATTTACCCATTGGGTCACCTGTAAGGATAGAAAGTACATTCGCATCCAATGCTGCAAACGCATCATCAGTAGGAGCGAATACTGTAAATGTTCCAGCCAAGTCACTCAAAGTTCCTGCAAGTCCTGCGTCAATAACTGCACCCTCCAAGGTAGTGTGTACTGCACTATTAATCACCACATCTGCTACTGTTGCATTGGGTGGTAAAATAACTGCATCCAATACATGCACCACTCCATTTAAAGTTACAATATCTGCGATAGCAACATTTGCATTATTAATCATCACGCCACCGTTAGCATCAATTGTTACCGTAATGTCTTGTCCAAATAATGTCGTTGCAGTTTGTCCATCTGACAAAGAAGATGAAACTACTTCTGCTCCTAAAACATGATATGATAATGCTTTTTGTAATTTGCCAGTTGGATCTGCTGTAAGTGTAGAAAGTACATCCGCATCCAATGCTGCAAATGCTGCATCAGTTGGTGCAAATACTGTAAAGTTTCCATTCAAATCACTTAGTGTTCCTGCTAATCCAGCATCAATTACTACGCTTTCTAAAGTCGTATGTACTGTACTATTGATCACTACATCTGCTACTGTAACAGAAGGAGGAAGCAACACTCCATTCAATACATGTAGGACACCGTTTGTAGCATCCAAATCCGCAGCAGTTACTTGTGCTGTTCCATTGATAAATACTTGCATCATTCCATTGATGGTCACCGTAATGTCTTGACCTGATAACAATGTATTTGCAGTTTGTCCATCAAATAAAGAACCTGAAAAAACTTCTGCTCCTAAAACATGATATAATAATGCTTTGGTTAATTTTCCAGTTGGATCACCTTGAAGCGTTGCCACCAAACTAGGATCTAATGCTGCAAAAGCTGCATCAGTCGGTGCAAATACTGTAAAGTTTCCTGCGCCTGAAAGTGTAGCATTCAAACCTGCAGCATTGATTAATGATTCTAAAGTGGTATGGTCTGCGCTGTTTTCAATTATGGACATTACAGTTTGAGAAAAACTGAATGTCGATAAAAATAAAAACAATGAAGTGTAGATGATTTTTAACATGATTTAATTTTTTTTTAAAATTTGATAAAAGGATTTAGGGACTGCTAAAGTCATTACTTTAGTTATCTATTTGATCTGATTATTAGAAAAATCTAAAAACCAAAAATGGAAATCTAGGGATAGTTGATGTTATCAACTACTATGAATAAAATCTAATCCGCAATTTATTTGTTGAAAAAAGTTAACGTGAAATTTTTGTAGTTAACCCTAAAGATATATGATGACGGTCAATCCGAGTATTGTAATTGTCCAATTCAAAAATAGGATTGAGACCTTTTGAAAAATTGTAATTTAAATTTAAGTTCAATCGACGAGTCAAATGATAATTAAGTCCCACTCCTACCCTCACATCATAATGCCAATTATTGACATCTGCATCTACAAATGTGGAAGAACCACTATCGTCAAATTGAATCGCACTATGATTGGATTCTATATAATCTATCTCATTTGAAATTTTCGATAAATAATTTACTCCAAACCCTAAAGTTGTAGAAGGTACCAGTTTTCGATTTTTCCCGAAGGGAGATAACATTACTCCTACAGGAATAGAAATATTTCTAATGGTATGCTTGGAATGAAAATCTACCAACAAATCCACTTCATCAGAACCAATATTTTCTACTCGATTAAAGTTAAAAGTTGCTCCTGACAATCCATAAGGCGTAGCCAAACTCAATACATAACCATTCAATGGATCAGTCACTTCTTCATCAGGATTGTAAGTTAATTGGGAATTATGACCTGATGTAGTTTTTACTTGTTCATATTGTAA
This sequence comes from uncultured Saprospiraceae bacterium, assembly GCA_937918905.1. Classification (GTDB taxonomy): domain Bacteria; phylum Bacteroidota; class Bacteroidia; order Chitinophagales; family Saprospiraceae; genus CAJQQY01. The sequence continues at coordinate 1,498 of CAKZSH010000358.1, read as the reverse complement.
ACCTACAAACGCATCCCATTTTTTTCCCAAAGAAATATTCATATTCAAGTTCGTGCTCCATCCCATTCCATCTTTATAATTAAAATCAAAGGGAGATAAATCAGAAGTATATTGATTGCTAATTCGATGTTTCCAAAAAGTCGCTCCACCATTTGCACTCAATGTAATTTTACCAAAAGTATGCAAATCTGGATTTAGGTTTTCCATAAATTCTTCATCAGCAAGTAAAGACAAATTTAGGATAGGATGAGCCCATAAAGGTTCATTCAACAACAATTCTGAATTTGGGATAATGTAGATTGTTTCCTTTGCTCGCGTACTCATCTTATCCTTAGAAATTGGAATCTTGACTTTAGTGTTTGATTGATTTGATAGAATATTTTTACCCTCAACTGGTTGAGTTGAAAAAGAATTTTTTATGCTTGAATTATCAATAGTAAAATCTGATTGCGTAGGTTTTTTATAAAATGTATTTGTATTGTTATTTCTTACTCCAGAAGGAGAAACATTAACAGATATATTTTCACCTTTAAACGTATTTGTATTTTTGGAGTCTCCTATCGTTGACGTTTCTATAGTTTGATTTTTTGTTATCAGGTTATTGTTAGAAGTTTCAGTTGAGATTAATCGACTCGTTGTTTGATCTTTTGAAATAGGAGCTTCTGATTGTTTATCTTTTCCATTTCCTATAAAAATAGCCATAGTCACTAACAATAAAACAACCCCTAAACTTAACCAAAACCAAAGTGCCTGACGCTTCTTTTTCTTAGGCAAAACCTCAGCCGCAATGGAATCCCAAACCATATCGTCTGGAGCATTCCAATCACCTACGGGTAGTTCCTCCTCGTTAAAGCGATTTTTCCATATGTCATCAAATCTATCCATGGTCTTGACTATATACTCTTTGGTTAACGACTATTTTTTTTTGTAAAATATTTCTGGCTTTCATTAATTGTGACTTCGAAGTACTGATCGAAACATTTAATTGTTCTGCAATTTCTTTGTGAGAAAATCCATCAATTACATACATATTAAATACCGTTCGATATCCGTAAGGTAATTGTTGAATGTGCCCTAGCATCTCTTGTAAAGATAATGAAGATAAAGCACTTACATCATTAGATTCCACTTGTTCTGCACCAGAAATATTCACAGAATACAAGGTGTTTTTTCTAATATCTGCTAAGCAAACATTGACAGTAATTCTTTTTGCCCATGACTCAAATGCTCCTCTTGCTGTATCAAATTGCTTTAAATTTTTAAAGATATTGACAAATGCATCTTGCAAATAATCTTGAGCTGTACTACGGTCTTTTCCGTATCGTAAACAAACCATAAATAAACTATGCTTGTACATTTCGTATAACTTTCGGTACGCCTGCTGGTTTCCTTGTAGCGCATTTTCGATGAGTTGAATATGTAAAGTTCGTTTGTCCAAAGTATCTGATTTGTTTATTTACCCTTAATATGTGGCGGAAATAGAATTGGTTGCCTGGGG
>CAKZSH010000357.1 GCA_937918905.1 uncultured Saprospiraceae bacterium | reverse complement strand
GGTTGGATAATGTTACAAACGGCATGTAAATCTGATGCCACCACTACCACTAAAAATTATACGTCTGGATTGATGTTGGAAAATATGGATACCACGGTTGCCCCTGGTGATAATTTTCAAATGTATGTCAATGGCAAATGGATCAAAGAAACTGAAATTCCTAGCGATAAATCTAGGTATGGAATTTTTGGAATCTTGAATGATGAATCGCAAGAGAATGTCAAAAAGATTATTGAGTCTGCTGCTGCTACTGAAAATGAAGGCGGCTCGGATGAACAGAAAGTAGGTGGACTTTATGCTTCCTATATGGATATGGAAACTAGAAATTCATTGGGTAATGCACCACTTAAAAGTGAGTTTGATAAAATTGATGCTATTTCAAATTATTCTGACTTAGCGAAATTTTTTGCTTATTCTCAGAAGGTAGGGTATGAAGTGCCACTTGGTTTTTTCATCATGGCGGATTTGAAAAAACCAGAACAACATGCAGTTTACACCTGGCAAGGAGGTATTGGTTTACCTGAGCGAGAATACTATTTAAGTGAAACTGGAAAATTTCCAAGCCTTAGAATGGAGTATGAAAAGCATATAGAAAAAATGTTGAATTTGGCTGCTGTTCCAAATGCTGCTCCTGCTGCAAAGACCATCATGGCACTAGAAACTACGATTGCTAAAGAGCATATGAAAAAAGAGCTGACCAGAGATATGATGGGGTTATACAATGCTGTTCCGATGGACTCATTAGATGAATTGATGCCTGATTTTGCATGGGATGATTTCTTTGGAGAAATAGGAATACCTACTTCGAAATTGGATTTTATCGTAGTGACGCAAATGGATTTTGCAAAAAAAGTAAATGGGATTATTAAAAATACAAGTTTGGCAGATTGGAAAATTTATTTGAAATGGTCAGTTGTCAATCATTCGGCATCGCGATTAAGTTCAGATTTTGATACTCAAAATTTTGCTTTTTATGGTACAACTATGCGAGGGATGAAAGAGCAACAACCTCAATGGCGACGTGCCGTAGGAACAGTAAATGGTTACTTGGGAGAAGTGGTTGGAAAGGTATATGTCAAGGAGCATTTCCCTCCTGAAGCGAAAGAGCGAATGTCGGATATGGTGGATAATTTAATAAAAGCATATGAAGTAAGTATCAAAGATTTGGATTGGATGGGAGAGGAGACTAAAAAAGAAGCATTGGATAAGTTAGGAAAATTTACAACTAAAATTGGTTACCCTGATGAGTGGAAAAAGTACCCTGCTGAAATTAAAAACAATGATCTTTTTGGAAATTTGCGACGTTCGGAGTTAGCTGAATTTGATCGAGAGTTAGCGAAAATAGGAAAGCCTGTTGATAAAAAAGAATGGGGAATGAATCCTCAAACTATCAATGCTTACTATAATCCACCACAAAATGAAATTGTTTTTCCTGCTGCGATTTTGCAACCTCCATTCTTTGATTTGAATGCGGATGATGCTGTAAATTATGGCGCAATCGGAGGTGTAATTGGTCATGAGATTGGACATGGATTCGATGACCAAGGAAGTACTTTTGATGGAGATGGAGTACTTCGAAATTGGTGGACAGATCAAGATAGAGAAGAATTTAAAAAACGAACAGGTGCATTGGTTGCTCAATATAATTCCTTTAAAGTTTTTGATGATTTAAATGTAAATGGTGAATTTACATTGGGTGAAAATATTGGTGACCTCGGTGGATTAAGCATTGCATTGAAAGCTTATAAAATGAGTTTGAATGGAAAAGAAGCTCCCGTCCTTGATGGATTTACTGGAGAGCAAAGAGTGTTTTTAGGATGGGCTCAAGCTTGGAGAAGTAAGTCAAGAGAAGAGGCAATGAGAAACTACGTAGCTACGAATACTCACTCACCTGCCATTTTTAGAGTGAATGGAGTGGTACGAAATATTCCTGCTTTCTATGAATTATTTGATGTGAAAGAAGGCGATGCTTTGTATTTGCCTCCTGATGAACGAGTGAAGATTTGGTAATTAAAAAAACGAATTACGGACTCCCCAATGTATCGCAGGGCTGTTAAGTTCTAAAAGGTTTTTAAATCAAAATCAAAATGTCAATCAAAATCAAAATGTCAATCAAAATCAAAATACGGTGAAAATACATTATTCGATTTTTGATTTTGATTTTGATTGACATTTTGATTTTGATTTTGATTGGAAATATTCAAAATCATTTTCTTCCTCGAATTTTTATCCCCAATTCTTTCGCACGTAACATCAATTTTTCCAATTCTCGATTCGTGATAAAACTTAAAGAAAGCCCTTTTTGTCCAGCACGTGCAGTACGACCACTTCTGTGGGTATAATATTCCGTTTGGTCAGGTTGTTCAAAATGGACTACAAAAGCCAATCCTTCTACATCAATTCCTCTTGCTGAAATATCAGTCGCAATAACCATTTGTATATTTTCTTTTTTAAAAGCTCGCATCACTTTGTCCCGTTCTTTTTGTTTGAGGTCGCCATGCATAGCATCTACTTCAAAGTTTTTAGCTTGTAATTGTTTTGTTAGGGTTTGTGCTGCTTTTTTAGTTCGACAAAAAATAAGACCACGATCCTTGCCTTGCCCTTTTAAAAATCGAATCAAACGATTTAATTTATCTTCTTTATCACATAACACATATTCATGAGTAATGTCTTTATTGACAATATTATTTTTTTGAGCCCGAATCCGATGAGCAGCAGGGGATAGATAATTATGAATAATATCTCGAATGCCTTTTGGCATGGTTGCCGAAAATAGCCAAATATTTACTTGACCTTTAGTGAAAGTGAGTATCTTTTCTAAGTCTTCTTTGAATCCTCTTTTCAACATTTCGTCGGCCTCATCTAAAACTATGGTTTTGATATTTTGCAGATCGACAGCTTTTCTTTCGACCAAATCAATTAGACGCCCAGGGGTTGCTACCACGATATGAGTGGGTCTTCGAAGCGCAACAATCTGCCTATCAATCTTTGCACCTCCATATACTGCTTCAGCAAAAATCTTTTCCGTATATTTTGTAAAACGAAAAAGTTGTTTTTGAGTTTGCATACTCAATTCACGAGTAGGGCAAAGGATAAGTGCTTGAACTACTGGTAGACTAGGATTTATTTTTTGTAAAATAGGCAATCCAAAAGCTGCTGTTTTACCAGTACCAGTTGGGGCTTGACCAACTAAATCAGTCTTTTCTCCCAACAAAACTGGGATTGCTTTTTCTTGAATTTCAGTAGGAGTGATGATGTTCATCTCCTTTAGACCTTTGTTCAATTTATTTGAAATACCGAGTTCTGGAAATCTGGACATGATTGTTTTACTTAATTTTTAATTGTTCAGTATTGATGAATACAAGAAGTTAAGCCTTGACTTTTATTGATTTTTTGTAATTATTCAGCATTGGCTGTACACGAGTCAAGTTTTGACTTTTCAAGTCAAGCCTTGACTTATGAGAACATCAATATAAGTCAAAGCCTTGACTTATAAGAACATCAATATAAGTCAAAGCCTGACTTAAAAAGTCAGACCTTGACTTTAGTTTTGATTGCAAAGCTAATTAATTTCAGTTAGTATTCTTTTTTCTAATTCTCATTTTAATACCGTATTTGGGTTGCAAAGTAATATATGGCATAGCTTCAATATTTTGATTTTTTTCTAATGAAAAATCATAACGTTTAAGAAGTTCAATTAAAACCATTTGCATTTCCATCATGGCAAAGTTATTACCAATACACAACCTTGGACCACCTCCAAAAGGCATGTAAGAAAAAGGAGGTTTTGATTTTATATTTTCTTTTGTAAAACGTTCAGGTTTAAATTTCTCAGGTTCATCCCAAAGTGTTTTTGAATGATGTAGTCCATAAATAAAAAGTGCTACCATTTTGTTTTTTGAAATAGTAAATCCTTTGATTTCGTCAGTTTCATTTGTAAGTCGATCCGTAATCCAAGCTGGTGGATACAGTCGCATCGTCTCTTGAATGACCTGCGTGGTATAAGTTAATTTTGGAAAATCCGAAAATTCTATTTTTCGATCACCCACAACTGTTTGATATTCATCACGAATTTTTTTAGTAGCATCGGGATATTTACTTAATAAATAAAAAGCCCAAGCCAATGCATTGGCAGAAGTTTCATGACCAGCAACAAAAAGAATTAGAGTCTCATCCAATAGTTGCAAATCTGTCATTCCCTGATGAGTATCTTCATATTTTGATTCCAATAACATGTCCAAAAGGTCATCATATGAATCACCGCTTGCTCGTCGATCTTTAATAATATTTAAAATAATATTTCTAGATTCTTTCGATTTTTGTAATTGAAGTTTACCTTTCCCAGAAAGAAAGAACCACCAACCCAAATAGGGTTGCCTAAGTTTTTTAATTATATATTCTTGAATACTTTGAATATTATCATTTAATTCCGTCAATTCTTCATCCTGCACACTTGTAGTAAAAAGAGATTTTGCAACTACGTTAAAAGCCATTTTTGTCATTTCATCGCAGATGTCAAAAACTTCATTGGTATGTGCAAGTTGATCCAAATCATTAAATGATTCTTGAACTACTTTGAGCATAATATCGGTTAATGCAGCTAACTTCGCGCGATGAAAACCAGGTTGAATCAATCGACGCTGACGTAACCAATAATCACCTTCACTAGTCAATAATCCCTTTCCAGCATATTTAGCTAACAAATGTGTTTGAATTTCAGATTTTCTAAAATTCCGATTATTTTTTTGCATCACATATTGTGCTATTTCTGGATCAGCTGTAAAGATGGCTTTCTTGCCACCACCCATATGCATACTAAAAGTATCCCCTTTTTCTTCAATGATTTCATTGATGACAGGCAAAGGATTTTTAACAATTCGAAAGGCATTTCGAATGGTATGCCAGAAAGAGACTTGAGGAATTACTTTTTTCATAATCAATTGGTTTTTAGATGTTTAAATGAAATGAAAATAATTAATTTAATGTAATTTTTATTCTTCCAAATTTAGGGAAACTTACTTTTAAATTTTGGAATGAAATGATTCTACTAGTATTTAGAGTTATTCTTAATAAATATATTCTAATGTTTTTTATATTAAAAAATAAACCGTCACTCTTTATTTATTTGGGTGATGACATTGACTGAATACCTAATTGAAAACCATGAGTTGGTACAAATCTTGTTCTTAATCTTAATGGATATTTAATTACTTTTTTAGCTTCCTTCTAGGTATCTTATCCATGGAAAACAAAATTCCCTTCTAGGTTTTTCCAAGTAATTTTCCTCCAAAGAATTCTAACACATCTATTACTACTTAATTATTAAAAATGAAAAAGACCAAAAACCTATTTTTATTACTTGGATTATTTGTAATCTCAAATTTGACTTTTGCTTCAACTGATAATAGTGCAGGTCTTCAGCCTCAAGAAGAAATATGTAAACCTTGTTCGAAAAGAAGTAAGTATTGTAAAGGGGAAACTACCTTTAAGGATGGAAGTTCTTACAAAGGAGAGTTCCGTTATGGTGAGCCACATGGAACGGGCTTGTATAAATGGATTGATGGTGAAGTCTATGATGGTCAATTTATGAATGGACTACGCCATGGTCGAGGTAGGCATGTTTATAACAATGAAGATACGTATGAGGGAGAATGGGATTTTGGAATGATGCATGGGGAAGGAATTTACACCTGGAATAATGGTGGACAATACAAAGGCGAATTTGTAGAAGGATTGATGCAGGGAAAGGGAACGATTCATTTACCTGATGGAGAAATTTATGATGGAGAATGGAAACATGGATTGGCCGATGGAAAAGGAACTTATACCCGAATGGATGGGAGTAAGTATATTGGAAAAAGTAAAAAAGGGGAACGCCATGGTTCAGGTAGAATAGTTTGGAAAACAGGAGACTATTTTATTGGTAAATGGAAAAAAGGAAAGATCAATAAAACTGGAACATTCCATTATAATAATGGCGATCAATATATCAGTATTTGGGATGAAGGAGAGATGTCAGGTAAGGCTACTTACAAATTTGAAGATGGTAGAGAGGTTCAAGGAAGCCTTCAGGATGTAGAGAGAGCAGTAGAAAATGATGAAGAGAAAAAAGAGGAAATAGGCCCTAATCTTGGATTGACTTGGTATGCGATTGCATTAGAATATAAAGCATCAGAGCGGTATGATTTGGCTATGGAAAACCTAAAAATGGCTCAAAAATATATTCCTGCTTCTTCTGATTTGAATCAATTGATTCACCAACAAAAAGAAATTGTTCAGAAAAAAATAGATGAGATCGAAGGTCTCTAACCATATTTTTTATATAAAACTTAATAAACATTCATCCGAAACCGCATGGGAAACTATGCGGTTTTTTATTGGTGAAATTATGTAAATGTATTGTTTATTAATTTGAACTCCTTCCGACTTACCTGCGTAACATCAGTTATTAATTTACTTCTAATTTGGGTTGAGGTTCAACTAATGCACGAAAACGTTTTAAGGTTTCAGTAGAACCTTTTGTAATTCCCAAGTTAACAATCCATGAAGGAAGCTTGCCAGCAGGATCAGTTAGTGCAATATAATCAACGGCAAGGGTTCCATCTTTTTGAGGTGTTATTTTCCAATAGGCATCTAAAAGTGTTATTCGTACGACTCCTTTTTTTTCCAAAAACATATCGGATGTAGTGGCTTTTGAATGAGAATAAAGAACGCCATTTTTTTCATCTTCCCATTGATTGGAATGTACCACAATGTCTCGATCTACAAATGGGAATGGAAAATCATACTTTGAATAATAAACATAATCAAAGGAAGAATTTACTTTAACTTTTTTTGCTTCCATACATTTAAATACCCATTTTGGATATTTGGAAACATCATTCAGTACTTCTAAAACTTTGGTTAATGGGGCATTGATTGAAGTTGTAATTCGAATTTCTTTGACATCCGAATTTTCATTTTTACGAGTGTAAACTTTGAGATTTCCTTTGGTTGTTTTGAGTTTCCAATCTGTTTTATCAAAGTTTTGTGCATTGGTATTTGATGGAAAAAGGAAGAATAGGACTAAAATTAAAAGTAGAAAATTGTATATCAAACCTCTACTAAATAGGGTGATGTGTTTTGAATTCTGCATGATTGTGATTTGATTGTACTTTGGTCAAATAGGGTTTAGTCGTTACTTATGCGAAACATATTTGTTTTTAAAAATTTGGTAAATAGAACACAAGGTAGAAATTATTGTTTATTTGGAGAGTTCCCCGATGGTTTTTATGTGCTGTTCCTCTGGAACTTTTGGGAGCTTTTTTTTATGCTTTCTCTACCAATATTTCGTACCTCTGGTCCTTATCTAATCTTGCAAGTACTAGAGGCACGAAATATCGGTAGAAAGAAAATAAGCTAATTTTTAGTTTTCTGGTTTCGTGTACAGCCAATGCTGAACAATTACTTATCTTTAGTTTTTAACGATTTTTTTAGCGACTATTCTATTTTCTGATTTTAGATTTAGGTAATAAATTCCAGAGCTAAGTTGCTCTAAATTAATTTGTTGAGAATGTTTTTTATTGATACTTATTTTTTTGGAATAAATATTTTTTCCATTCAAATCTAAAATTTCCATTTCTAAATCTATATTTTCTTTTACCGAAATTTCAATATAGATATTTTTGTCAAATGGATTGGGAGTGATGTTTACCGTTTCTATAGCAGGGATTGCAGTAAGTCCAGTAAAAATCACATTCGTATTTGTAGAAGTATTACTACACCCATTAGTATCAGTCACCTGTACAGAATAATTGCCAGATTCTTCGATAGAATACACTTCAGTTGTTGCACCTGAAATCGGTTGACCATCTAAAAACCATTGGTAAGAAGAAAAACCACCTGCGGTAGATAAGTCATTGTCGTTTACATTAACAACAGGAACAGTAGGAAGCGGTAAAGAATTAATTGTGAAATTAACGGAAGTATTGCATCCAGAGTCATCCGTAATTGTAATACTATAATCATCGGGTGCCAAATTTGCTAAATCAAGATTGGGAGAAAACATGTATGGAGGTGTACCACCTGCTCCAGTAACATCAGCACTTCCATTGGCTTCGCCTACACATGGTTCACTAGTAACATTTACCGAAAGCATTAAAGAAGCACAGGCATCAGATTTAATTTTATAAATTCTGCCGTTTGATAAACGAGCTACATAAAGTTCACCATTAACATCCTCTCCAAATGTAGATACATCATAATTCGGATCAGCTACTTCTTGCCCGATCCAACCACCTGCACCATCAGGTTCGACTATAAAAAATTCACCAGAGCAAAAATCTGCACAAATATATTTACCAATCAAATCAGGACTTTCAGATCCACGATAAACATACCCACCAGTAATAGAACAAGGGCCAGAAAAACCTTGGTGCGGAATTTCATAAATAGGATTTACAAGATCACTTTGTGGAGGACAATTAACTGTAGATACATTGTTATTGAGATGATTACCTTCATAGCATCTCCATCCATAATTTTCTCCTCCTGTGCTAGAGGCAGGTTGAAAATCAATTTCTTCCCAAGCATTTTGTCCAACATCAGCAATCCATAAATCACCAGTTTCTTTGTCAAAAGAGAACTTCCATGGATTACGGACACCAATCGCCCATATTTCATCCAATACATTAGCATCATTGACGAAGGGGTTATCGGGTGGAATCATTGAAGCTGGGTTATTGACATCAATACGAAGCATTTTACCAAGGAGTTCCTGAGGGTCTTGACTATTGTTCCAAGGGTCATTGCCACTACCGCCATCACCCATACCAATATATAGGTATCCATCAGGACCAAATCTAAGGCAACCCCCATTATGATTACCTGCTGGTTGAGAAACGGTCATTAATATGTTTGCACTATTTATGTCAGCAAGGTTGGGATCAGATGCATCCCTCGAATATTGAGCGATGACAGTATTATCACTAGTATTTGTGTAATTGACATAAAAAAGTCCATTGTTGGCATAATCTGGGTGAAAAGCCAAACCCAACAATCCCCTTTCACTTTGTCCAGAAATATTAGGAATTAAATTATCAATATCTAAAAATGGTGTAGCAAGTGTATTTGCAGATGCATCGAGGATTTTTATTATTCCTCTCCTTTCTACTACAAATAACCGATCATCGCCAGCATTAACTATTTCAACGGGGGAACTAAATCCCGTTGCATATTCTACTAATTCAATGCTTTGAGCCATTGAAGAAAAAGAAAAATAACTTATTAAAATGAGGATGAAAATTTTTTTCATATTTGATATTTTGAATGAAGGTGAAAAGACTTGCACAAAGTAGGGATTATTTGATTTTTCTTTAAAATTAGTGTTATCCTTTCTTTGTATATTAGGATACAAAAAATTACTTCAAATTATATTAAAATAAATTCTATCAAGGCTTGATTTTTGAAATAACTAATTATATATTTGCAACCGCATTTGAAGAACGCTTCAAATATTTCAGATATATATCACTTGGAGAAGTGGGTGAGTGGCTGAAACCAACGGTTTGCTAAATCGTCGTGCTTGGAAACAGGTACCGCGGGTTCGAATCCCGCCTTCTCCGCTCTATTAATGAAAAATTAATAATGAACAATGAATAATTTTCGCAAATTGTGATTACCATATTATTCATTCTTAATTTTTCATTCTTAGTTAATGTATCGGGGCATGGCGCAGTCCGGTTAGCGCACCTGCTTTGGGAGCAGGGGGCCGCAGGTTCGAATCCTGC
>CAKZSH010000356.1 GCA_937918905.1 uncultured Saprospiraceae bacterium | reverse complement strand
ATACAAAGAATTAGTCAATGAACATTTGCCAGATATTACGGACAATCAAATTCTTCTAGAACCTTCTCGTAATAATACAGCTCCATGTATTGCATATTTAACCCTAAAAATTGCTAACCTAAATCCAGATGCGACATTTGCAGTTTGGCCTTCTGATCATGTAATTTTAAAAGAGCAAGAATTTATTAAAAAGATGAATCTCGCTTTTTCATATGCAGGAAAAGGAGAAGCATTAATTACTTTAGGCATACAACCTACTCGACCTGATACTGGATATGGATATATCGAAGTGAGCCATATAGATGGTGCTCAAGCCATAGAAAAGGTAGTCCAATTCAAAGAGAAACCAGATTTAGCAACAGCGCAATCTTACTTGGATGCGAAGAATTATTTTTGGAATGCCGGTATATTTATTTGGCACGTAAATGCGGTGTTACAAGCATTTAAAAATAATGCGCCAAGTATTATTGAAGTATTAAACAAAGATTTTTCAAAATATAATACGATTGACGAACAGAGTTATATTGATAAAGTTTATCCTAATACAGAAAAAATATCTGTAGATTATGCTTTACTCGAACGCTCAAAAAATGTGTTTACAATTCCTGCTGATATTGGATGGAGTGACTTAGGTACATGGAATTCGCTCCATGCTTATTTAGAAAAAGATAAAAATCATAATGTCATGCAAGGCATTATTCTAAATGCGGACGACTGCGAAGATAGTTTTGTACGACTTCCAAAAAATAAAAAAGCTGTCATCAAAGGATTAAAAAATATGATTGTGATTGATGAGGGAGATGTAATACTTATTTATCCTAAAGATGATGAGCAAGAAATCAAAACTGTCCGCAATAACCTAAATGACGATTCCATTCTCTAGATCTGTAACAACACCCTAATGAAAAAAATAGCTATTGTTGCAAATAGCACATGGAATATATATAATTTTCGACTTAATCTTATTCGTCAATTTCGAACAAAAGGCTATCGAGTAATTGTAATTGCACCTGTTGATGAGTACATTCATTACCTCAATGAAAGTCACTTCACCAAACATATTTCCCTCCAACATCTTTCCCCTCAAAGCAAAAACCCTTTTAAAGAACTTTTACTACTTCGTGAACTTTATAAAATCTATAAAAGAGAAAAACCTGATTTAATTCTACATTATACGATTAAGCCTAATATTTATGGAAGTATTGCAGCTCGATGGGCAAAAATCCCTTGTATTTCTACTGTAACAGGATTGGGTTATACTTTTTTGAATTATGGTTTTTATACTCGTCTAATCAAACCACTTTATAAATTTGCATTTCAAAGTAATCAAAAAATTGTTTTTCATAATAATGATGATCAAGAATTATTTACAAAATTAAACCTAATATCACAAGAGAAGTCAAGAGTCATAAAAGGTTCTGGTGTTAACACTAATTTTTTTCGTCCTTTAAAAGGAAATGTAGATAATAGAAAATTTATTTTTCTATTTGTAGGAAGGTTGTTATACGACAAAGGTATTGTTGAATTTATTCAAGCATCCAAGCAAGTTCGGCAAATAATTAAAAATGCTGAATGCTGGGTAGTTGGTGAACTTAACTCTAAGAATCCCTCTAATATCCCAAAACGAGAACTGTTACAATGGGTCGAAAATCGTTATATTCGATATTGGGGAGCAACCAATGATATTCGTGATTTTATCAAAAAAGCTGATGTAATGGTTTTACCGTCTTATCGAGAAGGCATGCCAAGAGCTGTTTTGGAAGCCATGTCAATGGGTAAGCCAATTATTACCACAGATACAGCTGGCTGTAGAGAATCGATAGCACATGATAAAAATGGTTATTTAGTTCCCGTCAAAGATCATTTAGCTTTAGCTGAAGCCATGGTTAAAATTTATAGCCTAGATCAGGATAAGTTGGAGCAGATGGGAAAAGAAAGTAGAACAAAAGTCCTTAAAGAATTTGATGAAAAAATAATCAATCAACGATATTTAGAATTAGCGGAAGAAATTTTCCATGAAAAAAAAAGAACAACAACAACAAGTAAAAAAATTCTTCGATGATATTTCAGCAGACTATTCTGCTAAATATTCAACTACCCATCCTTTTCTTTCCTATTTTTTCCAACAACGACTTTCCGAAGCAACTACCCCTTTTTCTTTTGAAAAAAAATCTATCCTTGATATTGGTGCAGGGCCTGCTCCACTTTTTTATTTTTTACAAAAGAAAACAATAGACTTACAATATTTTGCTACTGATCTTGCTCCTAATATGTTGGAAGTAAGTGGCCTTGATGCTAATCAATATTTTGTAGGTACTATTTCTGAGTTTCCTTTTCTGAAAAAAAAATACGATTATATTTATTTACTAGGTGTCACTACTTATTTTGGAAAAAAGGAATTAGATCAGCATTTAGATTTTATTCAAAACCATTTATCAATAAATGGAGTTGCTATCCTTTCTTTTACCAATCGAAATTCTATCGATTTTAAAATTAGACAAATCGTTCGTTTTCTAACTCGCCTCTTAGGCTTTAAAAAGAATGTAATGGGTCAAGATTTTAATATATCCGCTTATTCTTATAATGAAGTATCTCAAATAATTGACCCTCATTTTTCTATCATGAAACAAAGTTTTTTAAACCAAACGTTTCCTCCCTTCAGTCGTCTTTTTCCTAAGACATCTATTTCCTTTGCTCATTTTATTAAAAAAAAAATAACTTCTCCTACTCTACTCTCTTGGTTAAGTTCTGATTTTTTAGTTTTTATAAAATCAAAAAATACTTCTACCCCTCTTTAGATGATTCACAGTAACCCCAAACGTCAAAATCCTATCATTTAGCTTAATACTCTGATAAAGGTTCCCAATAGTATACGTTTTTAAAAATATACACAGAATAATACAACTCTTTTCCTTCCACAAATAGTAGTTACGCATAAAAAGTAAATTAAGGAAATATTCACACACTAGAGTTACGCATAAAAATAACAGTTTAATACGTAACACCTCCCTGTGAAATAAAATACTACAAAAAATAAAACTCATAAAACCAATCTTGATTTACAATAAAATGTGACAGTAATCTTTCCTTTTTACCAAAAAGACCTTACCTTTATTATACATTCCTCCAAACAAAATACTGTAATTTTCTTCTTCCGTTTTTTACTTCAAAAGATTCTTTTGAAGTAATCCCATTTTTGAAAAGGACAAAAACAACATCAATATGAATAGACGAGATTCTCTTGCCACTTTATTAGGCAAAAAAAAATCACAAAAAACAACTACGACTTCGATGGCTGTTACAGGATTAACTCCCTACACAGGCTCTTGGGAATTTAAACAAGCTGCCCATCTTTTAAGGCGAACTACCTTTGGCCCTAATTGGGGACAAATTCAAGATGCTGTTAATGATGGCTTAGATGCTACAATAGCTCAATTGTTGACACTCACCCCGCTCTCGCAAAATCCTGATCCTCCAATTAATTATTATTATGAAGACGATCCTGATGTAGCAATTGGGGAAACATGGGTGAATGTCCCTTATTCTTATCAACATAGAATTCACAGAAGAAAATCATTAGAAGGATGGACCACAAAACTTATAATTGATGAAAAAATTTCTATTAGAGAAAAAATGACATTATTTTGGCATAATCATTTTGTTATTGCAAATTTTCCAGCATTTTCCAGATATAAGTATTATTACATTTCAAAAATTAGAAAAAACGCAATAGGAAACTTCCGGGAATTAACAAAGGAAATGACTATTGATCCTATGATGCTAAGATATCTAAATGGGTTTAGTAATACAAAAGAAGCTCCAAATGAAAACTATGCAAGAGAACTATTAGAACTTTTTACCATTGGTAAAGGGCCTATAATAGCTCCAGGTGATTATACCTTTTACACGGAGCACGATGTTGCAGAAATAGCAAAAATATTAACGGGATGGGGGGTTTCTGATAACAATACCACAGGGGACTATGTACAAGGAAAATTCAATCCAAATAAACATGATACAACTGATAAACAACTTTCTTATCATTTCAATAATGAAGTTATTTCTGATGCAGGAGAGAATGAATACAGTATCCTGATTGATAAAATTTTTGAACAAGATGAAGTTGCTCGATTTATTTGTAGAAAAATATATAGATGGTTTGTTCACTATGATATTACGGATGATATCGAAATCAATATTATTGAACCACTTGCCCAAATATTGAGAGACAACGATTATGAAATTGCACCTACATTAAATGTCCTTCTATCAAGTCAACATTTTTATGACGAAGAACGAATTGGATGTATGATTAAAAATCCATGGGATTTTGCTGCAGGATTAGTAAAACAATTTCAAATTCAATTCCCTTCTGAACCTGCCACTTATTATGAAACCTATAGAGTGATTCTTCAAGGTGCTGGAGGGCTACAGATGGAATATTTTAATCCACCAAATGTTGCAGGGTGGAAACCATACTATCAGGCACCTAATTTCTACAGAATATGGTTAAACTCTGTAACATTACCAATTAGAAATTTTGCAATTCAAACCTTTGTAAGCCAAGGAATTATTCTTTTTCAAGATCCAGCTCCAACTAATATTGTTGGGTTGGCACAAGTAGATTACCTTTCAATGTTAAATAATTTATCAAATCCATTTGATGTAAATCAAGTTTTAGCAGATTTTATCAAATTATTATTTCCAAAAGATATTGCCAATAACCAAAAAATAATTTTAAAGGAAATACTAACAAATGGATTACCTGACTTTGAATGGACAGACGAATATTCACTTTATGCAAGTGATCCAACTAATCAAGCACAAGCAAATGCTATTAAGTCAAAAATTAACAATCTAGTTTCTGCAATGCTTACCATGCCTGAATATCAATTAATGTAAGTTTCATCTCATCAATAATAATAAAATGAAAAGACGACACTTTTTAAAATCTGCCATTACTCTACCATTAGTAATTAATGGGATGAAAATATCTACCATTTCAGCCTTCAACTCATTTAATACATTAAATGACTCTGATAGAGTTTTAGTATTAATTCAATTAAATGGAGGAAATGATGGTCTTAATTCGGTCATTCCTTTAAATCAATATGATAAACTTGCCAATCTACGATCTAATGTAATTATCCCTGAAAATCTTATCATTCCAATTGGAGATAATAATGCCTTTCATCCATCAATGCAAGGCATGGCAAATTTATTTACAAATGGAAAAATGAATATCGTTCAAGATGTAGGTTATCCTAATCAAAACCGATCCCATTTTCGATCCATTGACATATGGAACTCTGGTTCTTCTGCAAATGATTTTGAAACAACGGGATGGGTAGGTCGATATTTGGATAGCATTCATGCTGACTATCCTAATGGTTATCCTAATAGTGATTGCCCCGATCCTTTAGCAATAAACATTGGTTATGCTGTTCATGAAACATGTCAGGGTATTTCTTCTAATTTTAGTACGGCTCTAGTTGATCCTGATAATCTATCCAATATAATTGAATCGGAACCAGGTTCTATTGACTTGAATACTTGCTACGGTTCAGAGTTGGATTTTGTAAGGCAGTCTATTTCTCAAAATAACGCTTATTCAGGTTCTGTATCAACAGCATCTAATTTAGGAAATAACCTTGCTAATTATCCAGATGAAGACCTTGCTCAGCAATTGAAAATTGTTGCAAGACTTATTTCGGGTGGTTTGCAAACTTCCATCTATACTGTTAATATTGGAGGATTCGATACTCATGCCGGTCAGGTATCAAATGGAAACCCAGAAAATGGTGTTCATGCCAACTTACTCCAAACCCTATCCGACGCCATAGCCGCCTTCCAATCCGACCTCGAACAACTCGGCGTTGACCAACGTGTACTAGGCATGACCTACTCCGAATTCGGTCGCCAAATAAAATCCAACAATAGCCTCGGAACAGACCATGGAACAGCAGCCCCACTTTTCGTCTTTGGAAGCTGTGTAAATGCAGGAATTGTCGGGAATAATTACGAAATACCAGACGTAGTTCCAGATCAAGCAGGCGTCCCTATGCAACACGATTTCCGTTCAGTTTACGGATCCATTCTAATGGACTGGTTTGATGTAGAAGAGAGTCAAGTACAAGATCTTCTATTCCCTGAATTCCAACATATTAACATCGTTCAAGCATGTACGGTAGATACAGATAACCCTAAATTAATCACTCCAATTCAAAGTTATAATTTCCCTAACCCTTTTAAGAATTGGACAACAATCCATTTTACTTCAACGGGTGGTTGGTATAAAATAAGCATTTTCGATACATTAGGACACGAAATAAAAGTAGTCTCCAACCAAAATTTCCCATCAGGAGATCACCAAATAAAAGTAGATTTAAGTGCGTTCCCTTCAGGAATGTATCATTATAGAATCATATCACGAGATGCACAAGAGACAAAAAATTTACAAAAAATAAATTAGTCTTACTAACGCATTGACACAAAGAAAGGGTTGCAGAATAGACATTTTGCAACCCTTTTTATTTTGAAAAAATACTCCAATAACAATACATTTACTTGCACCCTCCTCCCACTCTATTTATCTTCGCTTTTTTTTTTTATAAAAAACATACTATGCTCACAGTTAGATTATTCAAAGAAGCCTTAAAAGAAGATTTTGATTACACAACTCGTCAAAAAGGACAGAGTCTATTCGATTCAAATTCTACCTTATCCATAACTATAAGTAATGACGATATTGAAGCAACTGTACTAGATCAAGGACGCTCTTTTTATATAACATTCGAATATATTGAGGACGAATATTACGTTTCTCTTGAAGGCTATTGTACTTGCGAAAGAGAGACTTGTGAACATCAAGCAGCAGTTCTCTATGCAGCCATAAAACTAAAAAACTCCCCCTCTGTCAAAAGTAAAAACAAAAATTCCCAACCAAAATCTACCCCTTCAAAACAGGCTCCTTTATCTCAACAACTTGAAGGCGAACACGCTGGTGAATATAGACATCTCCCGTTACAAAAGAGTTTGCTCAATACCCTCAAACAATTTCGTCCAAAACGATTTCAAACGCTAACTTGGAACGAAAGTTTTCAAGGAACATTTATTAATCCGCAAGAATTAGAAATCGAAAATATATACACACATAATCATTACTTCAATACTAATAAAAAAACCATTCGTCTAAAAATAGAAGATAATGGTACCGTTCATATTAAATGCTTGACTTGCAAAGATAAAAAGAAAACCCTGTGTGCTCATCAAATGGCTCTTCTCCAAGGAGCTGCTCAGGCTCTAGAAATACTCAATATTCAAGACCCTAAATGTTATCACAATATCTTAACTGACGCAGCGCAACAATTGAAAATGTCTCCCAAAATAATGGAGAAATATTTTGAAGTCAAACTCATGCCTGATGGGCCAGCTGTTATTGGGAAAAAAGAAAATATGGTCAACCACAAATGGATAGAACTCACCCAAAATATTCAAGTCACCACTCAGCAAGAACGAAAAGAGATTGTTAAAAATCAAACTCAACTGCTTGAAGAAGGGCGAGATACTTTATACGGATTTGTATGGGCTGAACTTAGTGACTACCACTACAACGATGTCGAGAAAGAATTTCCTATCTATTTTACCAAAGGAATGAGCTATAAAAATAAGCCAGGAATTCGAGATGCGAATAAAAATATAGCGTCTCTTCCTAAAGGATTTCCACAGCCTCAACAACAATTGGCTCAACAATTATTTTTCCTAAGTCAGGAAAAAAATCCTGTACAACGATTTGAAAAAATAAAAGAACTCATTGAAAACAATTTAGATATTTTGCACGAAATTTATCAATATACTATTGATGATACTGTCTCTTCACGAGCTCCAAGAGTATCCGATTTAAATATTATTTCTTTTGAGTCGCAACCACTAGAATGTAATATCACTTTTGAAATTATTGATGGGTTGACGCATTTGACCCGTCATATTTCACATAATGGGGAACCTTTTAACTTTAAAAAAATTATATATTCTAATGAGGTATTTTGCTCTACAAATACTCATGCCTATCTTTTCCCTCACCATAAGTTTCAAGAATTTATGGATATTTTTCCCCCAGACCATAATACGATCATCCTCCCGACGATGGACAAAATACAACACACCCGACTCATTAATCAATTCAAAAGTAACTTTGATGTAATTGCACCCGATGAGCTTATGGTGGAAGAAGTTATTTTAGAAAATCCTCAATTTCAAATACTGCTTCGAGAAGCAGGTGAGTTTATTATTTTTGAACCAAGACTTAAATATGGGGAAATCAGCTTCAACGCTTTTGATGATGAAAGTTATGTTATAGAAGAACAATTGCAACGAGTAGCAGAAGAAGATCGGATGTATTTAATTGACTTTTTAAAAAAATCTCACCCTGAATTTGATAACCCAATTCAAATTCAAGACTATGTATTTCTTCCTGTAAAAGAAATGATTAATAACTATTGGTTTGTACATTTTAATGAAGCATGTGATGCTGCAGGAATAGAAATTTTGGGACAAAAAGATTTGACCAAATTCAAATACAGTAAGTTCCGAGCCAAGACTCATATGCACATCAAATCAGGCATTGATTGGTTTGATGTAGATGCAGGCGTTTCTTTTGGAAAAGAAACAGTTAGGATGTCAGATTGGATACGTGCTTTAAGAAATAAAGAAAGTTTTATCACCCTCAAAGATGGTTCATTAGGAATTCTTCCAGAAGAATGGCTACAACAAGCCGCAAAAATTTTAGCTGTTGCTGATGTAGAAAAAGGAGAACTCAAAATTTCCAAATATCGCTTCAATGTCATTGAAGATTTATTTGAAAACATTGATGATAAAAAAATCGTCAAAGAACTGAAAGAGAAGAAAGCCCGATTATTACAAATAGATACCAATAAAAAATATCCACTCCCCAAAAATGTAAAAGCAAAACTTAGAGACTATCAAAAACATGGGTTTGAATGGTTAAAGTTTTTAGATGAGTCAGGCTTTGGAGGTATTCTTGCCGATGATATGGGATTAGGAAAAACGTTGCAAGTCATCACATTACTTGCAGACCAAATTAAAGCAGAACCTTCGCTGGTGATCGTTCCTCGAAGTTTGTTATTCAACTGGGGCTCAGAGTTAGAAAAATTTTGTCCTGATTTAAAATACATTATTCATCATGGTCCTAGTCGAGCAAGGCAATTAGAAAAAATCATTACCAACAATATCATTATCACCACCTACTCCACCGCAGCGTTGGATATTCAAATGTTCAAAGATTTTAAATTCAATTACATCATTTTGGATGAATCTCAAGCCATAAAAAATCCTAATTCTAAACGGTACAAAGCCATGCGATTATTGCAATCTAACAATAGGTTAGCAATGACTGGAACACCTATCGAAAATAACACCTTTGATCTTTTTGCACAGTTGAGTTTTACCTCACCAGGCTTGTTAGGTTCGATGACTAGTTTTAAAAATAATTTCTCAATTCCCATTGATAGTCAAAACGATGCAGAGGCTGCAACGCTTTTACGTAAATTAATTCATCCATTTATTTTAAGAAGAACCAAAGCGCAAGTCGCCAAAGATTTACCTGAAAAAACAGAGACCATTATTTATTGCGAAATGGATACCGCTCAACGAAAACTATATGACAATCTCAAAAAACAAATCAAAGAAGATATCGAAACTACGATAGAAGAAAAAGGCGTCAACAAATCTAAATTTCAAATGCTCGATGGTCTTTTGCGCCTACGGCAAATGTGTAACTCTCCCCTACTAATTAACAAGAGTTTTACAGGAGCAAATGCCAACTCTGTCAAAATCAATACGCTCTTAGAAAATCTGACAGAGGCTTTGGATCAAAAACATAATGCTTTAGTTTTTTCGCAATTCACTAGCTTGTTGGCGATTATTCGAGAAGAGTTGGATAAGCGAGGCATCCCATATGCATACCTTGACGGAAGCACTACCAAGCGACAAGCACAGGTCGATAAGTTTATGAAAAATGATGACATTCGTATTTTCCTTATCAGCATTAAAGCAGGAAATACAGGAATGAATCTAACCAAAGCTGATTATGTTTATATTATTGATCCATGGTGGAATCCTGCGGTAGAAGCACAAGCGATTGACCGTACTCATCGTATCGGGCAAAAGAATCAAATCTTTGCTTACAAATTGATTTGTAAAAATTCCATAGAAGAAAAAATCCTTAAACTTCAAGCTAAGAAAAAGAAACTAGCGGAAGATATTATTCAGACGGATGAGAATATCTTGAAGTCGTTGAAGAAGGAGGAGTTAATGGCGTTGTTTGATTAAAACTTTCTCCTTTAACTCAAAAGAAAACTTTCAGAATCACAACCATTTTTACGTTATTTGCGAATGTCTTTTTTTAGAGAAAAAAAATTACTCATCGTTTCTTATTATCTCCCTCCTACCAAAACGGTAGCCACGGTTCGTATTTTCAATTTTCACTTAGAAGCCCAAAAATATTTTCAAAAAGTATGCTCACTCACAACTTCCAATCGTCAACTTTTCCCGAAAGAAAAATATGATTTTGATGATAAACAAACTACCGAGATTTGGACATATGATTTACGGCGTTTTTTTACCAAAAAAAACACCTTATCTCCTAGTGTTTCTGCTAAGAAAAAAGAAAGTCATTTAGCGCAGTTTTTAAGTAAATTAATCTATTCTTTTCCCTTTAATTTTTTTTTGGATGATGGTGGATTGACCTATATTTTTGGAGGTTTTTTTAAGGGGAAAAAAATAATTCAAGAGCAAAATATTGGAGTCATTTTTTCTTCTTATAAACCCTATTCGGATCATTTGATTTGCTATTTATTAAAAAAATGGAATCCTAAATTAATATGGATTGCGGACTTTCGAGATTTACATGTCGATGAAATTCGACAAAATGTTTTATTTCCAAAAATCCAAAAATGGTTTAACCGAAAAATTTTAAAAAAAGCAAATATTGTAACAACTGTTTCTAAAGGTTTAGCAAAAAAAATGGGAGAACTTCATCCTAATGTTTACGTTTTAAGAAATGGGATTTCGACTTTTGAATTTGAAAATAGAAAACAAGATTTTTATAAAAAATTCACTATCTCCTACACAGGATCTATTTATCCAAAATTTCAATCCGCCAAATTACTTTTTAAGGTATTGCAAAAATTGATTGCAAAAAATAAAATTGAATCTTCAAATATTCAATTAATTTATGCAGGAAAAGATACACCTATTTGGCAATCATGGATTGAGGAATTTGATTTGGAAAAAATAACCATATCTCATGGATTTCTTCCCAAAGTAGAAGCTAATGAGATACAAAATAAAAGTCACGTAAATCTATTGTTAAGTTGGGCCAGCGAAAATCAACAAGGAATCTTAACTGCTAAATTTTATGAATATTTAGTAGCTCGGAATCCGATTTTACTTATCATTAATGGATCTAAGGATGAAGAATTTGAAACGATTTTTGAAGAACTTCAAGCTGGGAAAGTTTTTTATGATAATCCTAATTTTCAAAGTGATATAGAAAAATTTCTCCTAGATAAATATCAAGAATGGGAAGAAAGTGGAA
>CAKZSH010000355.1 GCA_937918905.1 uncultured Saprospiraceae bacterium | reverse complement strand
GTTCTAAGTATTGTGAACCCGTGGTTCGTGGTTCGTCAAGCGAAGCGACCGTGGTTCGTTTTTTAAAAATACAGTTTTTAAACTACTTCAAAATAAAAACGAGCTAACGAATGTATAAATTACTTTCGTTAGCCCGTTATTTTTTATTTCGATTTTTTGAAAAAATCTAATTGAAATAATCTTTCATTCTATCAAAAAATCCTTTTTCTGATTTGCCTGGATCTGGATTAAAGCTTTCACTCTCTCTCATTTTTTCTAATAATTTTTTATCAGAATCCTTGAGCGTTTTTGGAGTCCAGATGTTGACATGAATCAATTGGTCACCTACTCCATAGGTTTGTACTCCAGGTAATCCTTTTCCTCTTAGTCTAAACATTTTACCTGCCTGTGTTCCTGCTGGGATTTTGATTTTAGCATTTTTTCCAGTCTCAATCGTTGGTACTTCAATCGAAGTTCCAAGCGCAGCATCAGCAAAATTTAAATATAATTCGTAAATCACATTTTGTCCATCTCTGTGCAAATGGTCATGTGGAATCTCTTCAATGCTAACTAACAAGTCTCCCTTTGCTCCACCTTTTGCTCCCGCATTTCCTTTTCCTCTCATCGACAATTGCATGCCTTCTGCAACTCCTGCTGGGATTTCTATTTCGATAGTTTCCTCACCATTTGTTTTTCCTTCACCTTTACAAGTACCGCATTTTGCAGTAATCGTTTGACCTGAACCTGAACAAGTTGGACAAGCTACCGTAGTTTGCATTTGACCCAAAAAGGTACTTTTTACTTGACGCACATATCCCGAACCTCGACAAGTATTACAAGTCGCAACGGAACGTGCATCTTTCGCACCGCTTCCATTACAAGTTTTACAACCCACTTGCTTTTTTACTTTTATTTTTTTCGTTACTCCATTTGCAACATCTTCCAAAGACAGTTTTACCTTGATTCGAATATTAGAACCACGTTGTCCTTGAGGTCGTCTTGAACCACCACGTCCTCCACCTCCAAAAAAAGATTCGAACGGACTGTCTCCAAAAATATCTCCGAATTGAGAAAAAATATCTTCCATAGTCATACCACCACGACCACCTTGGAAACCGCCACCTTGTCCCATTCCCGCATGACCAAATCTATCGTAACGTGCTTTTTTATTATCATCACTCAACACCTCATATGCTTCCGCTGCTTCCTTAAATTTTTCCTCGGCTGCTTTATCATCTGGATTTCTATCAGGATGATATTTCATTGCAATCTTTCGGTAGGACTTTTTTATAGTCGATGCATCTGCTGATTTCGAAACACCGAGCACTTCATAATAATCTCTTTTTGCCATGTTTACCATTTTGAATTTTGAGTTTTGAATGATGAATTTTGAATGTATCGAAAAATTTTGATTCTAAGATTTTCGATACATTCAAAATTCACCATTCGAAATTCAAAATTATTTTCCAACCACAACTTTTGCGTGGCGTAGAATAATGTCATTTAAATAATATCCTTTCTCTACCGTATCAATAACTTTCCCTTTCATATCTTCCGTAGGTGCAGGAATTTCTGTGATTGCTTCGTGCAATTCAGGATCGAAAACTTCGCCGTTAGACTCCATAGCTTTCATTCCTTTTTGTTGAAGTGTGCTAGTCAATTTATTGTAGACCATCATCACCCCTTCACTAAAAGGTTCTTTGCTATTCTCATCTTCCGCATTTTTTTTCGCCCTGTCAAAATCGTCCAAAACAGGCAATAAAGCTGACAAGGTGTCTCTAGCAGCAGTTCCCATCATATTCAATTTTTCTTTGACCGTTCTACGTTTGTAATTTTCAAACTCTGCAGCAAGGCGCAAATACTTATCTTTCAGCTCTGTGATTTGCTCTTCCTGTTCGTTATTTTCTGAAGATTCGTCCGATTCCTCATTTTCTATTCCATTTTCGGCATCATTTTCTACTAAATCATCTTGATTTTCAAGGATCGTGTCTTCCAACTCTTCAGCCGTTTTCTCTTTTGAAGATTTTCCTTTCTTGCTCATTATGTCTTTGATTTTATTTATCATTTATAGAAAAAATTAAATTTGTCCTTTTGGCATAGTATCATCAATATCTCTGCCATTGGGTGGTTTAGGTCATTTTGTCAGTCTTAAAAATGGCTGTTAAGTATGATTGGAAAAGTAAATGTGTAGCCTTTTTTTACTGGAGCGCAAAATTACATTTTTTTAATATAATTATTCCGATATATTTTTTTGATAATCTGTGTTCAATATTTACAAGGTGACTTCAAGTCACCTTATTAATTAGAGTTAGAGAAACAAAAACTAGGGAAAAGTAGCAAAATGCCAAAGCACTCCTGTCGGATCAATTAGAATACATTCTCTTCCCCAATCTTCTGTTTTAGGTGCTCGCAAACGAATCATAGGGAACTCCTTTTCCAAATTTAAAGATTCCAAATATTTCCAAAAATCATCCACATTATCGACTTCAAGAAACATCATATAATTTTCTGCAAAGTTTTTGTTGTAAAAATTTTGAAGGTAAAATGAAAAATCTCCTATTTGAAAAACTGCTAATCCTTCGGAATAGTAGGTTTCTTCAAAACCTAATTTTTTATAAAAAACTCGACTCTGTTCATAATCTTTTGAAGGGACGAAAGAACGGAGGTTGTTAATTTTAAAATCTTTTAAAGTCATAATTTTTCATTTTTACAAAAATAAAAAAACCGACTAGAAATATTCCTAGTCGGTTTTTTTATTAAAAACAAGTTCGTCAATCCATTTCTTATTGAAGTGAAAAACGTACGGTGATTCCACCTTGCGTATTCGTAATCGGGAAGGCCGCAGAGGTCTTCGGAATTGTTTTGTTATAATCAAAAAACAATCGAAGATTTAATCGTTTATTCACATCATAATCAACAGATGGAGAAATACTGATGGTACGTGTACCTCTTGTTGGTTCAGCAGTTTCTTGATCCAAATAATGATTGATCGAAATATCATCTCTAAATGAGAAATCAAATTTGATGTTTAAATCATTTCCTTTTGGAGCATTTTGATTTGCACCGGGTCGACCTCGATTGTTGTTTGGTTGATTTGAAGGCCTAGTAGTTCTCTTACCTTTCTTTTTCTTTTTACCGCCAGTAAGGAAAGGAATGATCACATCTTTGAGTCGGTATCCAAATCCTACCACATATTCAGTAGTTCGAGTTTCATCCAAAATTCCTGTTTCAAAATCCATTCGAAGATTACGTGCTTTTTTGAAATCGGCACGTAAAGTCATATCGTTCACCGTTTTCAAATCAATACCGAATAACGGTGAAAACTGCTCTGTAATTGTAATATCAGGAATATCAAACCGAGTATAATAGTTTGCCGTTTGCGAATTCAAATTTTGAGTACTGATTGGATCCTCATCATAAAAAAGTTGTTCCGTCCTAAACTGATTGACGGTCAAGGTAGATTTGTACCCATGAGTGATACTTACACTTTTAAAAATATCTTTAAACCAAGGTAACTTCGATAGACCATTATAAGTTAATCTCCAGTTAGGTCTTGGAAGTGTTTTAAAAATATTCGCATCTCGACTCTGCAAAAATTCTTTTGGATCTCGATCCGTATAAGCTGATATAAATGCTGGAATCAAAACATCTCTTTGCGCTTTTCCATAACCTACCGTGTATCCAGAGCTATCTACAGAGTGAACACCTGATCCTAGTTCTTGCGAAATAACTTGTCGATTAGCTTCAAAGCGATCAAATAAATTTACAATATTATCAATACCATCTTCAAACAAGGTCTGCATGGAATAATAGGAAATGGTGTATGAACCGATCACCCGATCGTTACTTCTTCCAAAGTCGATATGATTGAACCGCTGTGCTGCTGGAACCATCGCATACATCGTATCTAAGTTTTTAAAAGTCAATGATTCATTCTCTGTAAAAGAGAAATTCGCATCCACATCAATTCTAAAATCAGTAAATGGTTCTATCGTTAATCGAGCATCATAGTTTTTAGTATAATTTCTAATGGACTCTTGATTCAAGAAAAAACTCTTCGTGATCCAAGGATCATTTGGATCAGCTACGGCTTTGTCAAACCACTCATCACCAGGTTGGAAGCCTGCCACAAAATCCCAACCAGGGCGTGAGAAATCATTAGCTTGACCAAAGTAATCTGTAGCTGGAGTATATCCAGGGATGATTGTTGAGAAATCTTCTGAGAAATTAAATCGAACTTTCCGAACCAACATTAAAGGCCTTAACAATGCTTTTTCAGCTTTGCTTGGTTCTTTGGCTTTTTTCTTTTTCTTCTTCGAGTCTTTCTTATCCGTTCCTTTTTTATCGTCTCCTCTATTTCGAGAATTTCTAGTACTTCCCCTTCTACTATTGCTTCTGCTTTTTTTATTAATTTTTTTCAGGTACTTTGACTTGTTGTATAATTTCTCAAAATTAAAATCAGCATTGATTTGACGAGTTTGTCCATTCTGAATAACATTACCTTGATGAACCGAATCAACAACACTAAAGTTATTTAACGCTCCAGCATCCCAAGCATAGTTTCCTCGATACTGTCCTTTCACATTAACCCAATCTAAAAATGGAATCAATTTAAGCGGAGCAGTATAAGTTACATTGACATCGTGAAAATATTTTTTGTCTCGACCTAAGTCTCTAACATTATCCCAAATATAATCCTTCAACTCATCTTGCGATCTTCGTTGTTGCGTTACATCATCAAATTCTCCCAACTCATCTATCACAGATGTAGCTGTTGCATTAAATCCAATTTTCAATGCTTTGGTCATATCCCATTGTAGGCTATAATTTCTATCCCACAAAAATTGTTTGTTAACGTAGGTGTTGAAATAAGGATTTTCTCCAGCAAATCTATACTTGGTTTCCGCCTTGTGCCGATCTGCAATGGTGTTAAAAGAAAATGTATTTGGAATCGGATTAAAATTAAAATCCGTCAAAAGTTTAAGATGTTTTTTCAGCTTCTTCTTTTTAATTAATTTCTTAAATGGTGTAATATAATTTGCCTTACGGGTATAATTATAATTCACCTGTCCTTGATACTCATCCAAGTCATCTCTTTCAATAAGTGGATCACTATGTATCGTTTCTTTTTGAGCATAAGTGAAACTGAAATTCGAAATATCCCAAGGCATTGGAGTTTTATCTCGGTTCGTTCTTTCCTTCCGAACATTTGTAAAACTAAAACCTCGAATAGTCGTTTTATCAATAGCTTGACTTCGAATTGAATCTCTCGCCTCTGGTGAAGCTTGACTGTCCAATTTTTCTTTTAAAGGAATATCAAAATCATAAGGATCGAATTCAGGTATTCTATCTGTATTGGAAAAGTCAGCAAAGAAAGGAATTTTTATTCCCCATTTGTCAGGGAAAAATTTACCTAACTCAAAATCCATCGCAAGATCATATTGTTGAATTCGTTCTCTTTGACGAGCTGCCAATTTTTGATCTAAAGCTCCCCACCCAATCGTACTGAAACTACCTGCTGCTGCAAGGTTTCCAAAGTCTGCCAACTGAATATCCATTCTAGCCAAACCTGCAAAACCACCTCTTTCATCAAATCCACTTACTCGCAACTCGTTCACCCATATTTCTCCACATGTAGGTGCAATATTTCCATCTTGCATATTTCGAACTCCAATCATTATCCCTTTGACATTTCCCAAGTTAGGATTACCAACTACCTTTACTAAGTTTTGATTCTTCTCAGGATTAGGGTCGTTGATAATAAAAGGTTGATTGAGACTGGTTCCATTTTCGTTCCGTTGTACCTTTGCCTCTTTTAATAATTCTAAAGGAAAATCAAAATCATTTTCCTCTCTCCAAACTTCTAACTTATATTCATTTTGAGTACTTAACATTCCTGCGACGACATTCTCATCCGAGTAGGTCAGCGGAATTTCATACTCATAATAATTTTTCTCAAAATCACTTCCCAGTCGCATAAAAATACTCATCGTTCCATTCTCGACAGGTTCGGGAACTTCAGCATGGACAAACATTTTTAATCGTTCATATACCCTCAGATCAAAATTGATATTTTTAAAAATCCCTCTTGCATCTCCATCTTTTAGATTACACACATTTATAGAAAGCGATTGCTCATTTTGTAGTGCATTAGGAAAGGCCCCAAGTGATTGCTCTCTTTCAATCCCAAGTGGCAATACATAATTAAAAGGTTGTCGGCTACTATTTTCTTCTACATTAACTGCATTAACATCAAAAAGTGTCGCATCCGTATTTGGATCAGATGGAGTGATTCCAGGAGCAGTAATTGGTCGTCGGTATCTTCTCCATTGGTTCCGTACCAACTCCAAACGAGCAAAACGTAAAATCGTTTTTTGGTCAAAACCATTCATGTACAATCGAATAAATCGAATGGATCTAAAGTCTTGAATACTTCCTACTTTGCTCGTGTACTGATCGATTGGAACTTTAAATCGGTACCAAACCCGTTCGTCTGGACCTTGAATTGAATCAGTTACAAATTCATTCATTTCCAATTCATTTCCTCCAGCTCCCACTGGCTTCAATGGGATTTTATATTGGAAATATGCCTCGGTTTCACTCAAGGTATTATCATTATTCAAATCCTCAGAGTCAGGTTGATTCGTTCCTTGGAAGCTTCCTCCTCCTGTACCAGTAGGAGAATTACCTTCTGATCCACTAAAGTTAGCATATCGCTCAGGCACAGTAAACTCTGTATCTTGAAATCTTGAATCACTAGGTGGGATAAAATCATCATTGGAAACATCTTCTAAGTTGATTCCAAAGTTGGTCATGGTGTTGAAGTAATCTTGGAAAAGCAATTTCTCCCCTTCATTATTCAAACCATCAAATCCAACATCTTGAACAACTCTATTGTCTTGGTTATTATCAAATGCAGTCGTTACCAATGGGCCAAGTGGTACTCTCGCCATATTAGTTTCCTTGGTGGAACGATTACTATTAGAAGTAACTCCAGGTAATCCATTTTCAAAAAACAAACGTGAGTCTCTCAATACATCTTCTGAAATATTTCCAAGATTGATGTAAAGGTTACCTTCTCCCGAAGTAGGAGAACCATCTGGTCTTTCCATAAATGGATTCAACATCCAAAATTCTAGGAACTCAATATTTGCTGCATTAAAATCATTCGTATTTAACGAACGCATGATTCCTGCCCAACGCGTTTCAGGATCTTTCAATTTAACTCGACCACCTACATTATCTACTCCGGCAGAATATGGTGTACCATTAGGAACATCAAAATTGTAAGGCCCTCTTTCATCTGGACAATAGGCTAAATCAAAAGTAAAAATGGTTGGATTATCTTGAGGAGTTAATTGACGATTTCTAAAAACCTCCTCTTGAGCAATGGCTGCTGAATAAGGATCATTTTGATCATCTCCATCTCGTACACTTGGGTCAATTCGATACCAACTCAAACCTGCACGATTTACATTTGACAATGGATCATCAATCAATGCCGACTCTGGAAAAAGTGGGTTATTATTTTTCGCATCATTTTGAGGAACACTCGCTGGCACCCATTCTGTGTAAGGTGTTCGTAAATCAAAACTACTTGCACTTCCCTCAAAATCATCAATGTAAACTGCACCACCTCCATCTTTATTTCCTTCTGCATCTTGTTGGTTGACAGCACTTGAGTGACCAGGTCGAAGCGCAGCTACTTCCGCAAGCATCGTTACCTTGGAAGGAGCTTTCGTATCAATTAATGGAATTCGATCCACCAAACGAGTAATCATTTCTGACTCTTTGCTGTAGTTAAAATCAAGTCCATAAATTTTATTGTTGATTGGGTCATCACCTATATTTACTTTTTGGGTAAATGGTCTTTCAAATAAATTTAAAAATGTACCACCCACCGTAAGATTCTCATTGAATTCATAATCTGCTCGAAGCCCCAAAAGTGTTTTGGTTTGGAAACCAAATAAGGTATTATCCTCAAAGGAAACTTTAATCGGAATCCCTGAATTTAGAATCGCATCATTTAATATTTTTATTCGACCAATATTATAGTCTATTTCATAATCTACTCCTTCGTCTAATTGCTGTGCACCAGCAGTCACTCTCACCGAACCTTGTGGAAGGTTAAATGCCCCTAGCGAAATCTCATTCGACACGGCAGACTTGTAGGTACCCTTAATGGTAAAACGATTAAACTCTGGAAATTCTCTAGCTTGTGTGACCGTAGAGTCATACAGCATTTGGAAAGAATAAAATTGTTTAAATCCAGGATCAGTAATTTGTTCCACCAAATCAGAACCAAATGGTTCCAAAACTGGGAACATGATTCGACCATTTCGAGGGTTGATCGTTTCAGGATTGACAAAATCAAAAACTCCATCAGGTAGGGGATCACCTTGAACATTCAAGTTATCCAAATTGAATATTCGAAGTAAAGGCACTCCTTGTAAGTTAGTCTCAGGTAAAAATCTTTTTTGCCCACCCCCTGGGTCATCATAGTAAATATCCAATTTAAAATCTTCTCGATTCACTTGGTAAGCACCTATCGAGTAGATATTTTTCATCATCAAATCCCAAGTTGGAAGATCTGTACGTTGAGTCGTACTTTTTAGCATTTTTACAAAAAGAACATTTTGATCGGTAGAATCTGGGCCATTAGCAGGATTGTCATCTGCAAGGTCTCCTACCTTATATACTCGTTCTTTTCCTGCGTAATTATATTCATAAGCTACTCCTAAAACTTGATTAGGTCGAAGGTTTACATTTACGGAAACAAAACCTAACTCTGGGTGAAAAGTATATTCACTAGGATTTAATTTTCGTGCTTTTACTTTCTCAAAATCTTTAGTTTGTTCAAAATTAAATCCAGGGCCAGTAATCGTACCTACTGTCCTACTTGCCAAACGTGCATTTGGATTGTTAGATAAATCTCTATAAATATCGTTGGAAGAATTTTCTGGAAGTTCATCCGTTTTAAAAACATCTCTATTTCTTGCTCCAATCGGAGTTTGATAGGCAGGGTTATCATTGACAATTTGATCGTACTCTCCTAAATCTGTTATAGCAACAATATCTCGAATACCTGTAGTTTCATTTCTATCATTAGTAACCCAAACTTGAATATTAGTAATTCGAATCAAGCTATTGACCTGAGGCATATTGGTCAATGCTTCTTCAAAATGATCTCGATGATAATGAGAAAGGAAAAAGTGTCGATTCTCATCATACTCTTCTGCAGTCACTTCAAATTCTTGAACTTGACTACCTCCTTGAATTTCTATTTCTTCTCTCTTTGATTTTTGTTGAGAAGCAATTGCGGTTAATCGTAAATGTCCAAATTGTAATTCTGTTTTTAAACCAAACAAACTTTGCGCCCCTTGAATCAAACTACTTCGAAGTGGTAAACTTACATTACCTGCTTCTATCTTTTTGATAATATCATCTTCACTAAAAGCATCACTATCATATTCTAGCTTCAATTGGTTATCAAAATCAAATGTAGCCTGAGTGTTATAATTTGTTCCTAGTTTTAATTTTTCTCCAATCGAACCTTGTACGTTCAATTGAATATTCATATCAAAATCGAATCCTCCCTGACGTTGTTGTCTTTGTGTCAAAATTGGATTTTCGATATTTTGAAAATCTACTCCAAAGGTCAAATCAATATTTCCTTGAGGTTGAATATTGACATCTGTTCCACCAAAAAGTCGATTAATCAAATCATTTTCTAAATCCATTTTTTCCAAGGGATCGACTATTCCATTGACACTTGTATTTTTATCACTCAATCCTGAGAGTTGCCTAAAATAATCGTCCTGTTCTTTTTGCGCACGCCAATCCATATATTCATTGAACGTCATGTAAGTAGGCATTCGAAAATAATCGTCACCAATTTTTTCAGACACAATGTACATTCCAGTTTCAGGATCGTACTCTACATTTTTTTCAATAATACTTGGATCTTTTAAGTCGAAAGGATTGTTATTTTGACTATTGATAAAGTCGTCATATCGTTCTTGGAGAGGAACGGTATCATTTCTAATGACCATTTCGGGAGCATAAGGATCTTCTAAGTTGAAGCCTCCTGTAAAGTTTGCTGAAGTCATGGAAATAAATCCAAGAACGAATAAAAAACTAAGTAGTAAATTTATGTTTTTCATAATTTTCTCATGGGAGATTTTTGGTGCTTTCCACTTTTCCCATGTATAAAAGTGAAAAATTTAGGGAAGTTAAAATGAACAGACAAACTTCCTCTTGCTAGGTTGTCAGAATATATTTTTCGAATTGATAACGCAACTTTATTGCATTGCCGTTTTGTTCA
The DNA here is from genome assembly GCA_937918905.1 of uncultured Saprospiraceae bacterium. GTDB lineage: Bacteria > Bacteroidota > Bacteroidia > Chitinophagales > Saprospiraceae > CAJQQY01. Next base: position 5,319 of record CAKZSH010000355.1, on the reverse strand, counting down.
CATTTTTTTAACACAAAAAATAATCAAAACCTTAGTCAATGAAAATGGGAATTCAAAATCCGTAATTTTTGATTTTGATTGACACCTGCCTGCCGGCAAAGGCAGGTTTTGATTTTGATTGACTAAAGTTTACGTGTTGAGCAAGGTTAAGTTTTACTTTTTAAAATATGTTTTTGAGGAAAAATGTAAGACTAGGAAAGGTTTTTAAGTGCTAGTTTAATTAATTCTTCTACGCTTTCAATGTTAGGTTGTTGCTGCAATATTCTATTCAACACCTTTTGAACCTTAATTTTTGGAAACTGCAGAGCTATCAAAGCAGATAACGCTTCTTCTCTAATTCTATTGTTAGTTGGCGCAATTGACATTGGGGTATCGCCTGATTCTTTAATGACCTTATCTTTGAGATCCAAAATTATTCTTTTCGCTGTCTTGGGTCCAATTCCTTTTACTTTATTAAATGCCGCCACATTTTCACTTACAATCGCCGAACGAGTTTCGTCAACTTTCATAGAAGACAATACAACTCTTGCAGTATTTGGCCCAATTCCTGATACAGAAATCAACATTTTAAACATACTTCTTTCTCCTTCTTCCGCAAATCCATATAATGTGTGGCTATCTTCTTTGACTTGCAAATGCGTCAAAATCTGGACTTTCTCCAACTTTTCAATCTGAGCATAGGTATTCAAACTAATATTGACATGGTAGCCTATGCCACCAGTCTCTACTATTACAAAAGTCGGATTTTTAAAGGTGATAGCACCTTTGATATATGCAATCATTTTTTTATTTGAAAATTGGGGGTGAAGGTACATAAAAATTCAAAAAAAATGAATGCTAAACGAAGCGCTTCAATGGAAAGGAATTTTAATCCCGAATAACAGTTTTACGATTTATCAAAAAAGAAAGAAGAAGGGAATATCGAACAAGGATTATAAGATTTGAGAAGTATTTGTCCCGTCCTGAAATAAGTTGACCGTTTTTCGAAAAACTTCTCAAATCTTAAATCCTTGTTCGATATTCCCTTCTTCCCAACTTTCCCTATCTTTGGGCAAATTTTTTCAAAATATGAAAGTAAAAATCATCAACCGATCTGTAAATGATCTTCCTAAATATGAAACTACAGGAAGTGCAGGTATGGATTTAAGAGCAAATATTGAAGCTCCAATACAATTAGGTTCCCTTGAAAGAACTATCGTTCCAACAGGGTTATATATTGAATTACCTGTAGGATATGAAGCTCAAATCCGACCAAGAAGTGGTCTTTCCATAAAAAAAGGATTAAGTTTAGTCAACTCTCCTGGTACTATAGATAGTGACTATCGAGGCGAAATTGGGGTCATAATGATAAATCTATCCAAAGAAACACAAACTATCGAACCTTCCGAACGCATTGCCCAAATGGTCATTGCAAAATATGAACACGCAGACTTTGAAGAAGTAATCGAGCTTTCCGAAACTGAAAGAGGAGCAGGAGGCTTCGGAAGTACAGGGAAGAAGTAATTAACGGTTGACGGACGCTTCGCTTGACGGTAGACGGACGTTCACTTCATTCACTTGACGATTTTGAATGTTTTTTAAATTCAAAATTTGTCGAAATCGTCAAGAGAACGAAGTGAACGTCCGTCTACCGTCAAGCGAAGCGTCCGTCAACCGTCTAAACTGGTTTGGTTTTCGTATGATAAAAAATACATATACAATTCCTTCATTTGTAAGTTCGTTAGTATCTTGGGGATTCAAATTTGAGTCTTAGTTTTTCTTAAAAAATGCAAGGAAAGTGGTATTTTTAAATAAATCTTCCACCAAATGCATTAGAGTTGAGTTTTTCTTAAAAAAGTTGGATATTATTTTTCCAAAAATTTTGAACATGAAGTCATTATTTAAAATATATATTTTCCTTCCTATTCTACTTTGTGGTGTACTTTTCCCATTTTCTACAAATGCCCAAAAAACCTATTCGGAAGAAGAAGTAAATACTCAAAAAGTATTTATTGAAGCTAGTCGAGAGAAGATTTTGGGAAATTATGAAAATGCTGTTGTGCTGTACAAAGAGGTTTTGAAGCGAGATAAAAGTAATCATGCTGCAGCCTACGAATTGGCTCGAATGTATGATGTATTGGATAAAGATGAGAAAGCAGAAAAAGCCATCAAAATGGCCATTGCTCTGGACAAGTCAAATGAATGGTATCAAACTTTTTTAGCTGACCTTTACCAAAAGTTGAGAAAGGATAAAGACGCAGCAAAAGTTTTTGAAGGGCTGGTAAAGCAACATCCCCAAAATGAATATTTTTACCAAAAGTGGGCTTACTTCTTAGTACGGTCTAAAGAATCAGGTAAAGCAATAAAAGTGTATGACCAAATTGAATCTAAATTTGGAATCACAGAAGAGTTGATTGGAAAAAAACACAAACTTTATTTGGGTTTAGGAAAACAGAAAAAAGCCACTCAAGAACTTCAAAAATTAACGAAAGGATTCCCTTCTAACACTTCATACAAGCACATGCTAGCGAGCCACTATCAAAGTATCGGCGATCAAGGAAGTGCTAAGAAAGTCTTTCAACAAATTTTAAAAATAGATCCAAAAGATGCTCAAGCCAATTTAGCTTTAGCAAATTCTAATAAAGGTGGAGGAAGTGAAGCTAATTTCCTATCAGCACTCAAACCTGTTTTCCAACAGGAAGATGTTGATATTGATTTGAAAATCAAAGAGATGATTCCTCATATTCAAAAAGTAGCTCAGACGGGCGATAAAGAACTCGCTGATGCTGCTATCGAATTGGCAAAAATTTTAGTGGAAGTGCATCCTACCGAAGCGAAAAGTTTTTCCGTTTATGGTGATTTATTAAATCACTCGGATCGTTCTGAGGAAGCTTTAGGAAAATATATGAAAACTTTAGAATTGGATAATTCAGTTTTCACCGTGTGGGAACAAGTGATGTATTTAAATTATGAATTAAAAGATTTTGATGCTTTATTAAAAACTTCAAACGATGCTTTAGATCTTTTCCCCAACAAAGCAAAAGCATATTACCTTAATGGCATCGCTAATGCTGAAAAGAATAATTATAATGATGCAATTGATGTTTTTCAACAAGCCCTAATGATGAGTGCGAAGAATGATAGAATGAAATCTGATATTTATGGAAGGCTTGGAGAAGTATATCACAATATTAAAAAATACGATCAATCCGATAAGAATTTTGAGAAAGCATTGAAGATAAATCCAAATGCATACACATTGTTAGATAGTTATAGTTTTCATCTTGCTTTGCGTGGTGAAAATCTAGATAAGGCACAGCAGATGTCTAAACGATCAAATGATCTTCAACCTAATGAGGCTCGACTACAAGATACTTACGGCTGGATTTTATATAAAATGAAGGAGTACTCTAACGCAAAAGAATGGGTAGAAAAAGCACTTCAAAATGGCGGAGAATCTATGCCTACGGTTTTGGAACATTATGGAGATGTATTGTTTCAAATGAATGAAAAGGAACAGGCGTTGATGTATTGGCAAAAGGCTTTGAGTAAAGGTTCGACTTCTGAGTTATTGGAGAAAAAAATTGCGGATAAGACGTTGTATGAGTAGCAAGTTTTTTACGGTATACGTAGCTGCGGGTTTTAACCCGCAGAAAAAAAGGGAATTAAGCTTTTCAAACTTAATTCCCATTTTTTGTTATCAAAAATGATCGAATAAAATAGTTTTTTTTTACTGTGGGTTAAAACCCATATGAGTGAAGCTTAAATAATAATAAAAACTTGTTCGAGATAATTGGATTGTTGTTTTCGTTTTTTATAAGTACAATAATAAGCGAGATGTTCAATCCAATACTCGTCATCAGGGTTAGCGATCAAAGCTAAAAAATGTTCAGTAATCTTTTTCGTATAATCTTCTGATTAATCAACATAAGCTGTTTAGATGAAATTTGTTAAATTTGTTCAACATCTAAATGGCTTTTTTTATGCCAATTTGATTCGTAATACCGTTATTGTCAATGAACTAGTTTCTTTTTTTTATTTTAAGCTTCACTCTTATGGGTTTTAACCCGCAGCTACGGAATACGCGTACAAAAAACAAACTCAAAATTCACACAATCAAAACTCAAAATTAAATTGAAGAAAGCATACATCATCGACGGAATCCGAACTCCAATCGGAAAATTCACAGGAACCTTATCAACAATTCGAACCGATGACCTCGGCGCACTAGTCATCAAAGCACTAGTAGAAAAAAATCCAAACATTCCAAAAGAAGCCTACGACGATGTCATCCTCGGCTGCGCCAATCAAGCAGGCGAAGACAATCGAAACGTCGCTCGAATGTGTTCCCTTTTGGCAGGACTTCCTTGGAGTGTTCCAGGTGAAACCGTCAATCGATTATGTTCCTCAGGACTCTCATCAATCATTCATGCCAACCGAGCAATCAAAGCAGGAGACGGAGATGTTTTTATTGCAGGAGGAGTCGAACATATGACAAGAGGCCCTTGGGTCATTTCAAAAGTTTCCAAACCATTCGGTCGAGATGCGCAGATGCATGACAGTAGTTTCGGTTGGAGATTTGTCAATAAAAAAATGAAAGAAATGTACGGGACAGACGGTATGGGAATAACTGCCGAAAACCTTGTAGACAAATATAAAATCAACAGAGAAGATCAAGACCTTTTTGCTTACCGTTCTCAAATGAAAGCTGCGGCAGCACAAGCGAACGGACGTTTGGCAAAAGAAATCGTACCAGTTGAAATTCCTCAACGAAAAAAAGATTCTATCGTTTTTGATAAAGATGAATTTATTCGAGCGAATACGACGGTAGAAGTTCTGGCAAAATTACGACCTGCATTTCGAAAAGCAGAAGATGGTGGAACAGTAACCGCTGGAAATGCTTCTGGATTAAATGATGGTGCATCAGTTTCAATCATTGCATCAGAGGATGCTGTCAAAAAATATGACTTAAAACCTTTAGCAAAAATTGTAAGTTCAGCAGTTGTCGGTGTGGAACCTCGTATCATGGGAATCGGTCCAGTCACCGCTTCTAACAAAGCTCTTGCAAAAGCAGGTTTGACTATGGAAGATATGGATGTCATCGAATTAAATGAAGCATTTGCTTCGCAAAGTTTAGCGTGTATTCGAGAATGGGGATTAGCAGATGATGATCCTAGAATTAATCCGAATGGTGGAGCAATTGCAATTGGTCATCCGCTTGGAATGACAGGGGCGAGACTTTGTTATTCTGCGGCATTGGAATTAAAACTGACTGGGAAGAAATATGCATTGGTAACAATGTGTGTTGGAGTTGGGCAGGGGTATGCGGCGATTTTGGAG
>CAKZSH010000354.1 GCA_937918905.1 uncultured Saprospiraceae bacterium | reverse complement strand
TAAGCTCCCAAAGGCAAATCCACTTCAAAAGCTCTTTCAACAAACCAGTAAAGAGAAATAAAAATCAATACCATCGAACCATACTTGATGATACTTGGATATAATTTTAATTTTCTAATTAAAAATAAAATAGGGAAAATCATACAGATAATTAATACCTGTCCTACTTCAACTCCAAGATTAAAACCAAGTAGGGAGAGAATCATATAATCACCTCCCAATCCCTTTTCACCTAATACACTCGCAAATCCAAATCCGTGAAATAATCCAAAACCAAAAGCAATGACCCACTCCTTGCTTTTAAAAATTGGAGTAATGTTATGCAATGCTGCCAAAGCAATAGAAAAGGCAATGATAGATTCTACAATCCTTGACGAAAGATTGATAATATTTAGCGAAGCTAGAGCTAAAGTAATAGAGTGAGCAATAGTAAAAAAGGTAATGATTTTTATGATGTACCAAAATGCAGATTTAAAACTATCGACAGGTACCCATGAATTATCATCATCTGCAACTGATTGATAATGCTCTCGTCGTCGTACAACAGATGGTAAAATCAAAGCAACAATAAAGAGAATATGATCCAGTCCAATCCAGATATGCCAGACGCCAAGTTTTACCAAAGCGATAAAACCTTTCATAATAGAAGCGTCTTTCAGAGAAAGACTTTGTTGGGTATCCCCCTTACTGTAAATGTTGGAAAACAAAGCCTCGTTACTTACAATTCCAGCTTTCCAATTATATTCAATAATCAACATCCCTTTGTGATTGGGGTCTTTGTCGAACATCACACTATAATCGATATCCATTTCTTCGGGAACTTCAGTAACTCCATCTAATTCAAAATTGACTCGAACAAAGTCATCCATTTCCTCTAAATTTAAAACAGTCGTTTCTGTAAATCGGACTGTATAATTTTCACTTCCAGCCTTGAAATTTGAGCGACTGACTAAGTATTCTTTAATCTTTGGAAGATAGGGTTCTATAACTTCCATACTTAATTTTTTAGGTAGGTCAGTACCCAAAGCTCTGTTCATATCTTTTGCAGTCATTTCAAATCTTCCTCCTATTGAACTTTTATAAATACGGAGGTATAAATAACTTTGGTCAGGAGAGTGAGCATTACTGATAGAAGGAATCAGAAAGCTAAAAAAAAGAATGATGATGGTAATTCGTTGTAATGTTGAAAGCATGTTTGTCTAATTGTTTTTTATGAAAGTTCTACCATTGTTTTAAAGGAATCATTTGATTCCATCAATGATTCATAGGTGCCATGATCTGCAATTTTACCTTCTTTTAAAATGTAAATTTGATCTGCATGTCGCACCGTAGATAATCTATGAGCAATGATAATTGTGGTTATATTTTGGGGTAGTAATTTAAGGGATTCTATGACTTCTTTTTCTGTTATACTGTCTAACGCACTAGTGGCCTCATCTAAGATTAATACTTCAGGATTGGAGTATAATGCTCTGGCAAGTCCTAATCGTTGACGTTGTCCTCCACTTAATCGAACACCTCGTTCTCCGATTTTGGTTTCAAATCCTTCTGGTAATTCTTTTGTTATAAAGTCATAAATATTAGCAATTCGTGTTACTTTCTTTAAGCGATGTGTATCAATTTCATCCTCTTTATCTCCCAAGATAATATTTCTAATAATCGTATCATCAAATAAGAAAACTTCTTGGGGAACATACGCCAAATTGGCTCGCCAAGATTTTATGTTAGAGGTGTTGAGGTTATAATCATCAATATTAATCTGTCCATTAGTGGGGTGCAGCAATCCTACAATCAAATCAACCAATGTCGTTTTTCCAGAACCCGTAGAGCCAATAAACGCAACAGTTTGTCCTTTCTGAATATCTAAATTAAAATTTTTAATGACTTCATTTTCTGCACCTTCATAGGAAAAGTTAAGGTGATTCAGTTCGATAACTTCGTTTAAAGGAATTGGAATAATATCTTGTTCGAACTGTTTTTGATACTGTAAACTTTTCACTAAGTCATCATGTAATTTTTCAAGAACAGGATAGTTATGGCGAAGTTTTGCAGCCGCAGCAAAAGCTTTTTGCAAGGCAGGCATAAGTCGATAACCAGCAACGGCATAAAGACTTAATCGAGGTATAGCGGATTGAATATTTCCAGAGGTGATGAATATATATATCGTAATTCCAAGAATACTTCCAAAAGCAAGAAACTCCAAAATGTATTTTGGAGTAGCTAATAACAAATTATATTTAGGTTGAATTTCACAAAATTCCTTAGAAGCATGATGATATCTATCATAAAAAAATCGCTGTTGATTATAAACCATTACAGTTTTTATTCCATCTAAAAGTTCTTGCAAACTTTTGTAGCGAAGTAGATTCATTTCTATTCGGTAGTTACCTATTTTTTTTAAATAGTTTTTTTGAGCAAGGTAAATAAGTAAATATGCTCCTCCTAATGCACCAAACATGACCAAGGCAATTTTCACATCAACCCAAAGCAGCAAACCAAAAATAGTTAAAGAAACAAATGCACGAGAGAAGACTTCAATAAGTGGAATAATAACTCCTCCAGTTAATCCATTTACTTCTGATATAATATACGCTCTAAGTTCGGAAGTATTCGTATTTAGAAAAAAACGATAAGGCTTATTGATATAAGTTTGTAACAGTCGAGTGCTTAAATGATGTGCGACACCCCACGAATAACTATATTGTAGCCATGTGGTAAAAATTGCAAAGAGGTTAGTAAGAGCAATCAAAATCATTACACACACACCAGAATAGATAAGCATTTGCCGATGATCTGTAAAATTAAAATAATGATAAATATTAGTAAGAAGGGTGCTTTTATCAATTGCATCTGGTTCAGATACCAATTGCATAAATGGTAATATAGAAGCAACACCAACTACCTCAAGAAACCCCATGATAAGGATTGCGATGGAAAGACGTAGGAATTTCGCTTTTTCTTTTCGATTAAATATTTGTAGTATCTTTTTGATAATTTTCTTTTATTTATTTGATATACGAGATTAAATATCGCTCTGGATTATTTTTACTCAATAAAAAAATTACTTTTGTTTTTAATTACTTCATACTAGAGAGAACCATCAAAATTGATTGTTTTATCTACATTAACACCCTAATGTAAGATTGAAAATTTTATCACCAAACAAGCATCTTATTCTAATTTAATATTTCTTTTTTTTAGAATTAGTTTATTGATTTTGATATTCAGCCTTTTATATATTTATCATTTTTATAATTTATAAAAATAATGCTGTGTAATAGGTTGGTAATCAATATTAATTTTCTTTGAGCTCATAATTTAGTTCATCTAAATTACTTTGAAAACAGATTTATTATCTTTATAAAATAATCCATTTGATAATCTTTCCTCGTATGTAAATTAGTATACAACATAATTACTAAATCAAGATACAAGACAAACCATGAAAAGAATTGTCCTCCTACTGGCTTCTTTAATCCTTTCTTCTTATTCTTTTAGTCAAAATATTTCAGGACTAATACTCGATTCTTCCAACGAAGGAATTGTCGGTGCATACGTTGTTTTAAATTCAACTGAATCTCATACGCATTCTGATGAGTTTGGAAAATTCAAACTAGAGGATGTAAAGGTAGCAGATACATTAAAAATAATGCACATCGGGTTTGAGCCGAAAATGGTTATCATCGAAAATCTCGATAAAGAATTAATAGTTAATCTTTCTGAAACTTTTTTTGAATTAGGTGAAGTAGTAGTTGGTCAAAATTCAAAAGACGTAAATGTCATCTCCGCAATAGATATTCAAATTTCTCCTGTTAAATCTTCTCAAGAATTATTAAGAAAAGTACCTGGTCTTTTTATAGGTCAACATGCAGGTGGTGGTAAAGCAGAACAAATTTTCCTTAGAGGTTTTGACATTGACCACGGAACCGATGTCAGCATTTCTGTAGATGGAATGCCTGTCAATATGGTGTCACATGCTCACGGGCAAGGCTATGCTGATATGCACTTTATTATTCCTGAAACGATTGATTTAATGGATTTTGGAAAAGGCCCTTATTATGCTAACAAAGGGAATTTTACTACCGCAGGTTATGTCCAATTTACCACCAAAGATAAATTAGACCACTCTCAGATAAGTTTAGAATATGGTCGATTTAATTCCCTCCGAACAGCAGGACTTTTTAAGTTATTGGATACCGAAAAACAACATGCTTACATAGCAACAGAATACATGATTTCTGATGGACCATTTGAATCTTCACAGCATTTTGAAAGAAGTAATTTTATGGGTAAATATACCACAGATATGGGGGAAGGCGGTCAGTTATCAATTTTAGCTTCGCACTTTTCAAGTAAGTGGGATGCCTCTGGACAAATACCAGAACGTGCTGTAAATCAAGGACTTATCACTCGGTTTGGAGCGATTGATGATACTGAAGGTGGGCAAACTGGTCGAACTAATATTGCAGTCAGTTACAATAAAATCCTTTCTGATAATAAATTTATTAAAAATAGAATTTACTACTCTTTATATGATTTTGAGTTGTTTTCAAACTTTACTTTTTTCTTAAATGACCCTGTGAATGGCGACCAAATTAAGCAGAAAGAAAGTCGTAAAATTTTTGGTGCAGAAAGTGTTTGGAACTATACCACGTTTTTGAATAATGTAAGTACATTGTTACAAGTTGGAGTAGGATTAAGAAGCGATGATATTAGAGGTAACGAACTTTCTCGCACACTTAATCGAAGAACCACATTACGAAATATTCAGTTAGGAGATGTTAATGAAAAAAATCTATACGCATTTACAAAAGCAGAATTTGATGTAGGGAATTGGTTGTTTGAACCAGCGGTTAGATTTGACTTTTTTAAATTTAATTATATCAATAGCCTAGATACTTTGTATGATAACCAATCTCAATCCAAAGGAATTATTACTCCTAAATTCAACATCGTTTATAATTTAAATAATTCAGTTCAACTCTTCTTGAAATCAGGTATTGGATTCCACTCTAATGATGCAAGAGTAGTGTTAGAACAAGATAACCGTGCGATACTACCTGCGGCATATGGAGTTGACTTGGGTTCTATTTTTAAACCTACTAGAAGAATGTTTGCCAATGTCGCACTTTGGTATTTGTCCTTAGACCAAGAGTTTGTGTATGTAGGTGATGAAGGTGTAGTAGAACCAAGCGGTAGTACTCGAAGGGTAGGAGTGGATGTAGGTTTAAGGTATCAATTGACGGATTGGATGTTTGCCAATGGAGATTTTAATTACGCATTTGCGAGAAGTCTTGAAGACCCTGAAGGACAAAATTTAATTCCATTGGCACCAGTCATTACTGCTACGGGAGGATTAAGTTGGAATAAAAATAAATTTCATGGTTCCCTCCAATTTCGCTACCTTAAAGACAGACCTGCCAATGAAGACAATAGCATAGAAGCAAAGGGCTATTCCATAACCGACCTAAATTTAAGTTATGACCTTAAAAAAGATATTACATTTGGAGTTGCGATTGAGAATTTATTTAATCAGGAATGGAATGAAACTCAATTTGCAACCGAGTCACGATTAAGAAATGAAACAGAATCGGTAGAAGAGATTCATTTTACACCAGGTACTCCATTTTTTATCAAAGGAATTTTTAAGTATAAGTTTTAAAAAAGATTCAAAATTATGGATTAAAGATTATGGATGTTCTTTTAACGTGAATCTAATTTAGAAGAAAAACACGTTTTGCGACAATCTTGAATCCATAATCATGAATCCTTAATCTATAATCATAAATTAAAGCTGTTAAGAAAAATGATTTTACACAAAAATCCACCCCCTAGCCCCCGCCAGCGGGGGAAAAGATTGTAGATTATTTAAAGCAATCTGCTAAAATTTGGCAGACTGTTTTCCCCCGCTGGCGGGGGTTAAGGGGTGGATTTTTTATGAAACCATTTTTCTTAACACCTCTAATTAAATCATTCAAAATTAAAATGGAGGAACACGAAAGAATAGAACTCAGAAGTGACGATGTACAAGAAATCATCGGAACGCCGCCACGATGGATCGTGAGATGGGGAACGCTCATCGTGTCTGCTATCGTAGTGGGTTTAATTGCTATGACATTTTTTGTAAAATATCCTGACAAGGTAACGGGTGAAGTTATTGTAACTTCGAAGGTCGCTGCGGTAAGAGTGAATGCCCAAAAATCTGGTTACATTTCTGAAATATTTTTTAAAGATAATGAGAAAGTGGTGCAAGGTGACCTCTTGGCTGTAATGGAAAATTCTGCAAATTATTTAGATGTTGATGATTTAGAAGAGTTGATGAAGGAGTTCCAAGATTGGAATAAAGCAGAAATTTTAGAATTTAATTACAAAGATTTTCTTCGTTTTGAGTTGGGAAGTTTACAACCACTGTATTCAAAATTCCAGACTGATTTTGAAGAATTTCAATATAAAGAATTGACCAAGGCTGGAGCAAAACAAGTCACCAATATTAGAAAAGAAATAGCAGAAATTAATGCAGGTATAAAAATCTTAAATCGACAAAAGAAAGATGCTCAAAAAATATTGGAACAAGAAGAATTAAAATATGAAAATATTAGAAGTTTAGTTTTATCTGAAGATCTTCCTAAAAAAGATTTGGATGAACAAAAAATTGTAGTCTTAAGAGCTCAAAAAAGGCTTAAAGATTATGATGCCCAAATCAATAACAAAGGTTTGCAATCTTCTCAACTTTCTACTCGAATTGGAGAAATTCAAAGTACTTCAAATGAAGCCAATAATGATAATTATATTGAACTCAAAAGTAGTATCAATAATCTTTTGAGTGCTATTGATGACTGGAATCAAGAGAATTTACTTCTTGCTGCTATTGATGGAAAAATATCAATGGTGGAAAATTGGAGTGAACAACAATATGTTACTCAAGGGACAGAGATCATGGCTATCCTTCCTGAAGGAGCTGATAAAAACAATCTATTTACGCAACTCTACATTCCTATCGAAGGCTCTGGTAAAGTTGATCTTGAACAAAAAGTACTTATCAAATTCAGGAATTATCCTCACCGTGAATATGGCAAAGTGGATGCAAAAGTCATTGGACTTCCTGGACTTCCAAGAGAAAATAAAATGCCTGTCAAAATCGAATTGACCAATGGATTGGTTACTCGTAGCGGAAAAATTTTAGAGTTCGAACAAGAAATGCACGGCTTCGGCGACATCATCACCGAAGACAAAACCGTCTTCGCACGTATCTTCGAAAATATCATCCAACCACTTATGGAAAACTAATTTTTTTTAACGGTGAACGGTGAACGGTGAACTGTTAATTTTAGACGTGAATGAGGTGGTTCGCGTATTTTTTTTTGTAAAAAAATAAAGTAACTGTTCCGCACGACCTTGTAACCGCCAACTTCAGTTGGCAGATTGTTTTAAAATAGAGGATATTCATAATCTTTAAATAGTTAAACAATTACTTTGGGACAACCTGCCAACTGAAGTTGGCGGTTACAAAATAAAAACGAAAAAAGTTCACAGTTCAACGTTCACAGTTCACCGTTAAAAATTTATCTTTGGGGAAAAACAAGACATGAAAAATTCGATCTTTTTTTTCCTAGCTATTCTTTTTAGTTATCCTTTTTTTATTTCTAGTTGTTCGGGAGATGCCACAGTTCAAGGTGCAGCACCTGCTGATGCTATCGATACAACTGATATTGAATATTTTTTATCCGAACTTTCCGATGACAAATTCCTCGGTCGAAAACCTTGCTCTGAGGGCGAACCCATTACTATTAATTTTATAAAAAATGAATTTCAGAAAATGGGTTTAGAGCCAGCCAACGGTGATAGTTATTTTCAAAAAGTACCTCTAGTTGAAATTGAAGCAGCACCTTCCGAGGGCATGTATATCGAAGGTGGGAAGCAAGATTTAAAGTTTGATTACAAAAAAGACTTTATGACCTTTTCCCAACAAGTCAAAGAAAATATTAATATCAAAAATTCTGAATTGATCTTTTGTGGATTTGGAATCGTTGCTCCTGAGTATGGTTGGAATGATTACGCAGGGATTGATATGAAGGGAAAAACGGCAGTAGTTTTTGTTAACGACCCTGGTTACTATTCTGAAGATTCGACATTTTTTAAAGGAAAAACAATGACCTACTACGGTCGCTGGGATTACAAATATGAAGAAGCTGCTCGTCAAGGTGCGGAAGGAGTTATCATCATTCACGAAACGGGAGCAGCAGGTTATCCTTGGTTTGTAGTTTCTAATTCATGGTCTGGTGGCTTGTTATCTTTACAATCTCCTGATGACAATATGTCGAAATGCCCAATGGAAGCATGGGTGACTTTTGATGCAGCAAAACGAATTTTTGTCAACTCAAAAATTAATGCAAATAACATGTTACAAAAGGCAAGTGAAAAAGGATTCAAACCTTTTTCACTTGACATGACTGTAAATACTTCTATCAAAAACACTTTCAAAAAAGATATTTCTAACAATGTAATTGCAAAAATCACAGGTACTGAAAGTCCTGATGAATATATTATTTATACTTCACATTGGGATCACTTGGGCGTAGGTCAAGTCGTGAATGGAGATTCTATTTACAATGGCGCATTGGATAATGCGAGTGGTTCTGCAAGTATGCTTTCGATTGCAAAAGCATATGCTGAAATGAAAGAAAAACCTAAACGTACTGTGATCTTTTTATCGGTAACAGCCGAAGAGCAAGGACTTTTAGGTTCGCTGTGGTATGCTGAAAATCCCATCTACCCTATCAAGAATACAGTTGCTAATATCAATATGGATGGTGCGGCAATCATTGGTCGTATGAAAGATTTGACGATCACAGGATTCGGTCAATCTACAATGGATGACATTGCAGCCGAAGAAGCTAAAAAACAAGACCGCTACATTCTCCCCGATCAAGAACCTGAAAAAGGATATTTTTTCCGTTCAGATCACTTTTCTTTTGCAAAGGTTGGCGTTCCTGCACTTTATGCAAAAGGCAGTTACGATCATCGTGCAAAGGGAAAAGAATATGCAATGGGAAAACGAAAAGAATTTACTACCACTAATTATCATCAACCTTCCGATCATTATACAGACGATTGGGACTTGAATGGTGCAGTAGAAGATGCACAGTTGTTTTTTAATGTGGGACTGAGAATTGCAAATGAAAAATTATATCCGAAATGGAAGGAAGGATCGGAATTTAAGAATGTACGAGAGTTGAAGAATTAAGGAAATTGAAGAAGGAAAAAAGGGAAGACGGATTTACGATTTAAGAAGTTTGTCGAGTAACTTAGAACACGATAGTTCGTCAAACTTCTTAATTCGTAAATCCGTCTTCCCTTTTTCCCTTCTTCAATTAAACCTGCGGCAATGCTTTCCCTTCGCCAAGCAATCTCAAAATCTTCAAATGCGAAGCTACCGCTTCATGAAATTTCGTATATTCATAATAAGGTAGATTAAATTCCTGCGCCGTCTTTTTTACGATCTTCGAAATTTTTTCATAATGTATATGTGAAATAGTAGGAAACAAATGATGTTCAATTTGAAAATTCAAACCTCCTACTAAAAATGTAATTATCTTGTTATTACAAGCAAAATTAGCAGTAGATTTTAACTGATGAATTGCCCAAGTGCTATCCATTTTTCCATCATGTGGAATATCAGAATGTTCAGGGCCTTCTACGACATGAGCTAATTGAAAGATAGTCGTAATTACCAATCCACTCACCATATGTAACAATACAAATCCAAGAATGGTCAACCACACAGGCACACCTAATAAAACAGGTAAAATCAACATATAGAAATAATAAAACGCTTTGGAGAAAATCATAATAAACCATTCCTTAGTTGGACTAAATCCACATCTTTCTGTCATCCCCGTTTTATTATAATTGATGAGTTGTTTAAAATCTTTTTGAGTGACCCAACTCAATGTTGCAAATGAATACAATAATGGTGCATAGTAATGTTGGAACTTATGATACCATTTTAATTTACCTTCAGGAGATAATCTCAAAAAAGGTTTATCATCAATATCTTCATCTAATTCGTAAATATTAGTGTACGAATGATGTAAAACGTTATGCTGTATTTTCCAAGTAAAAGAACTTGCACCAATCATATTCATGGTGTATTCCATCATGGTATTCACCCATTTTTTCTTGGAATAAGAGCCATGATTAGCATCATGCATCACACATAATCCTATCCCTGAATTTCCTAATCCCATAATTAAGTAACTTATAATTACAGCCCATATGGGTAAAACATTCGTCAAAATCAGAATAAAAGGAACGAAATAAAGTGCAAAAACAAATATTGTTTTAAAATGCAATCGAGCATTTCCTGTTTTCTTAATATTATTTTTCTCAAAATATTCATTCACTCGTTTTCTTATGGTAGGAAAAAAATTATGGGGATCTTTTCTTGCAAATTTAACTGTTCGTTGCATTATGGTTCTGTTAGTTAGATGAGTAAAATTTAGTTGGGTGGCACAAGGCTGAGAGTCAGCAAGACTTAAAGAATTTAAGATTAAACAAAGAAAAGGAAAATGCTTGGCTTTTTTCTAATTTTCACATTAAATCTATGTAGTCAAAATGTCAGATTTTACGGCTTACAAGTCAACCTTAACTCGCAATATTAAACGAATTGTAACTATTCAGCATTATCCTTCTTACTAAAAGTTGATTAGTTCGCTTCGCTATTTGTTAAATAGTTAATCAGGCTAACGTGAATCCCCATTCGGAATCACAATATTTTGGATCACCATATCGCCTGATTGACTATTTAACAAATAGCGAAGCGGACTAATTCACTTTTTCGAAAAAAATGCTGATGCTGAATAGTTACAACGAATTAATATTTGAATTCTTAAATAGGTTGTACTACAAAGGTTTAAAGTGAACTTTTTGCGTTTTACTTTTGTACTTTTCTTTGTCAATAAGTGGTTGGAGGTATTCAGCTACTTAAACTATATAACAAAAAAATAATTGTGGCGAAATTAAAAATTAAAGGAAAAGATTTACGGAAAATAGGGTTACCTGATAATAAAATTATCGGAATGGCTATTGATGCAATAAATCGACATTTCAAGCATAATAAAAAAGAAGTAGTTTTAGAAACTTTTGAAAAACTGGTAAAAAAACCTGCGGACTTTTTAGAAAATGATGCCCTTGGAAAGATTGCAATATTGTTGATGCCTGAAGAAGAATTAGCACCTACCAATCAAATTCCGATTGCTGCCGAAGCAAAGGATTATAATATTTTTGGAAGAGACAATATTCAAGCTTCAGCTATTTTACAAATGGATAATGCGATGCGACTTCCTGTGACGGAAGCTGGCGCACTTATGCCTGATGCACATCATGGATATGGTTTGCCTATCGGAGGCGTACTCGCTACTCGCGATGCAATTATTCCATATGCAGTAGGTGTTGATATTGGTTGTCGAATGGCTCTCACGATTTATGATATTCCAGAAACTTATTTAAAACAACATACTTACGAACTCAAAAAAACACTTACCGATTATACTCGTTTTGGTATGGGAAAAGAATTACCATTTGCTCAAGATCATGAAGTCCTTGATCGAAATGAGTTTAAAGAAATTTCTTTTATCAAAAACTTACATGGAAAAGCGCGTAAGCAATTGGGTTCATCAGGTTCAGGAAATCACTTCGTAGAATTCGGAATAGCAGAGATGGAAGAAAATAATAAAGTAGGTATTCCAAGTGGAAAATATCTAGCCATTTTATCACACTCTGGTTCTCGTGGACTAGGTGCCAATATTGCGAATCATTATACTAAATTGGCTAGAGAATTTTGTCCACTTCCAAAAGAGGTTAAACATTTGGCTTGGCTAGATTTAAATTCAGAAACAGGTCAAGAGTATTGGATCGCAATGAACTTAGCTGGTGATTATGCTTCAGCTTGTCATGATCGAATTCATATTAATTTGGCAAAAGCATTAGGAATCAAACCGATTGCAAAAGTCGAAAATCATCACAACTTTGCATGGAAAGAAATTCATAATGGCGAAGAATTAATGGTGCATAGAAAAGGAGCTACTCCTGCTGGAAAAGATGTTTTAGGAATTATTCCAGGTTCAATGACAGCTCCAGGTTTTATCGTAAGTGGCAAGGGTGAACCTGCTTCTCTAAATTCTGCATCGCATGGTGCAGGTCGAGCACTCTCTAGAACCAAAGCAAAAAATAGCACTACAAATTCCGCTATGAAAAAAATGTTAAAATCAGAAGGAATTGAATTGATTGGAGGAAGTTTGGATGAATCTCCTATTGCATATAAAGACATCCACGAAGTGATGAAATGTCAAAAACAATTGGTCAATATTGAAGGGAAGTTTTTTCCAAAAATAGTACGGATGGATAAGTAGGAGAATCTCAATTCACAAAATGTAGTATCTCATTTAATCATGTCTGGATTGTATTAAGAAAAACCGTGTCTTTTGTATTTTGATTCTTAGCCGTCGGATGTAAATCCGACTCTCTCTCAGTCGAATGTATTTTGAATATAAACACATGACTATATTCTGAAACTCGAAATTATTCGATTGAGAGAGAGTCGGATTCACATCCGACGGCTAAGAGTCAAAATAATAAAGACATACTTTTTTGAAAACGCCCAAAGCGTTTTTCTAATCATTTACATGTGTTGATCTAGCCTGTAGCACTTCCTTATTCTGCCCATCAATCAAATTAACAAAAGCAACAATCTCACATTCTGCAGCTACCCATTCCTCTGGTAAAGTCATTGTTTTCGTTACACTATAATTATCTCCTTCACTCATTTGATCTGAAAATTTTTCTCCATCAAAATTTGTCATCGTCGTTCTAAAAGCATGCTTATGCACATAATCAAGCACTATCCCAGATGCCGCTTGGTCATCTAACTGAGCATCCACAATATTCGATTCTGTAATCATAATCGTCATTCTCAATTCGCCAGTAATATCTTCCAAAGCTACTCCAGTAATTTCCACTTGCAATTCTCTTGTATCTTCATCATACGTTTTTGCAATATTCACCAAAATTTTAGGATCGTCTTGTAATTCCTGATCGATAAAACTTACCCAATTATTTCTACCAGTTTGAATTCGGTAATTTCCACCATCAAAATCTTTTCGATTAACTACTGCACTTGGGTAAAAAGGAGGACTGCCTAAATAATTAATTAACGCTTCTCCTTCATCAGTTTTAAAATTGACATTACTTTGTGGTAAAGGATTTACGAAGTCACCTGCATGAATCGAAACTACCACTAAATTTTCTCCATAAATTCCTAAAAGATTTTCCAACTCTACACTTCCTTGAGGGCATTGCACACAACCTACCCCAGTAAATTCTTCCACTAAAACTACCCGCTCTGAATCAATTGGAGGTGGTAAAGGAACTACAGGCATATTTTCTTTACACGAAAAAAAGAATACAACTAATAGAAGAAAAACTATCTTTTTCATTTTATTTATTTTTAGATTTTTTCAAAAGAATGAAATCAAAATTTTCGACTGATACAAAATTAATAATCTATACAAAATTAAAAAGTAGATCGTACCGACATTTTTATCCCACTAAAAGCTGGTTCCAATCGGCAAATACCTCCCGCACAAACAATCCCCTCTACTTGCTTGACATATTTTAATTCAAACCGATTGGAATGATGTGTATATACTACTCCAAGTGTAGGATAATGAATAGGTTCAACATTCTCTCTAGTTTTATTGACAGGATCAATATTATACATATCAGAAATCGTAAATATCCAATGTGGTGCTAATCCAACTTCCACTTGTGCAAACACCCAATCACCTAAATCTCGATTTTTATATCCCGAAATACCAGGTGCTGTCAACATATATTGAGTTTCAATTCTAATAGATTTTTTTCTACTAAACTTGTATAAATATTCAGCGTAAGGAGTTACCGTTTCTAAAATATCTACGCCTGGTTTTCCTTCATAGATATTCTGATTATAATTTTGCCATTGAATACCACTTATCAATTGCCATTTACGTTTGTATTTGTAAGTGATTTCCGTGTAAACTTCTCGATACAATAAATCATTATTTAAAGTTGTGATATTCGAAAAGTTAACTAGGAAACCCAGTTTTCGACTTGGCGAATATCGAACATCTAATTGAATCGCCTGCTCTCCTAACTCTTGAGTTGCGGGAGTGTATCGAGCATTGAGTCGGTAAGTATTCACCCTCGCCATAGGTGGTAAAAAATTAATGGCTCCTCTATTTTCAGTTTCAAATGGATCAATACGGAAAGTAAAATTTTCAGTTCGTTTTCCTTCCACAGAAATTCCCAATCCTTTTGCAGCATATCCTATCGAAGTATAAATTACATTTCCATCTTGAAAATCAAATTTTCCGATTGCTTTTTCTCCAATAGAATTGGTGTATTCAAATAATGGATCAAAAAATGATTCCTGAGTTTTATAAGCGCCCTCCACATACCATGTAAAATTACCAGCACTTAAAGTATTATAAATGGAAATTCCATAAGAATTATATTTCGCTCCTACCCGAAAAGGATCAGGATAAAAACTCAAAGTCGTTATTAGCCTTCCCATCGTTTCATCATCAATAGTTCTGCCTACTACACCTATCCCCGGAGCCATTGTCCATCTACTAGAATCTCCAACAATATACCCTTCGATACTTCCACCTCTTACAATAGATTCATATAAATCAAAAAGATTTTTCTGTCTTCCTGTAAATGCTTTGATTTGCCAATCAGGAGTTAAGTCATAAGTCAACTTTAATCCCATCAATGCATTATCAATCAAAAGTGGGCGTTGCTCGAAAGCTCTAAAAATAATCCCACTACCGATTTGGTCATAGATGTATCCCGCAGTAATTCCTAATTTATTCACCTGCTTTTTGACAAACCAACGCCCAATACCTTGGTCGCTATAACTGCTCTGAGGATTTAATAAATTAGAATTATTAAAAAGGTCGAATCGAACTCCAACGTCAAATCCAAAATTACTGTATCGTAAATCCATCCATGTTTCAGCACCAAATAATTGATGATCATATTGAGGAGTACCAGTCGCAAGGATATCCACGTCTTCTTGGAAAAAGTTACCATTGGCTTCAAGGTTACCTGAGAATGTTCCCTGATTGTTACCTTGTGAAAAGCCCAACGTATAAATAAATGTGAGTAAGACTAAAAGTAGTCCGTTTTGTTTAATTAGTAGCATCTGAAATTCAGTTTGATGTTTGTATTAAAACTTTGGTCTATATATGTATTCAATTGCGAATTTAAGGAAATCAGAGGGTGAAGTTAAATCTTTTGCAATTTTCGAGTAAATTCGTGTGGTATAAGGTCTTTAAGTTTTCAAAAATTTGATTTTTAAAAATTATACAAAAATACTTTCATATATTGGTATATAAATGTGTGGCAATAATTTTAAATGCCTTCCAGACGTTAAATCGAAGTTAAACTAATCGCCTAACTGGCAGTCTCGATTTATTTGTAATAAATTGAGGTATAATTTGAACGAAAAAATTAACAATCAAAATTAATTAATTTACAATGAAGTTATTTAAATTTTTATCAATTGTTTTTACGCTTTGTCTCACGACTTCCCTTTTTGCTCAACAATCTTTACCTAGCGTAACCGTAAAAGATTTAAAAGGAAAAACAGTTGACATCCAAGATTTTGCAAAAAATGGAAAAATTACCGTGATTAGCTTTTGGGCTACATGGTGTTCTCCTTGTAAAAAAGAATTAGATGCTATTGCTGATGTATATGGTGAGTGGCAAGAAGATTATGATATGGAACTAGTAGCAGTAACAATCGACAATGCACGTGCCTTGGCTAAAGTTCCAGGTATGGTTAAAAGTAAAAACTGGGATTACATTATTTTATCTGATGTAAAACAAGAATTGCAAAGAGCTTTAAATTTTCAATCTGTTCCTCAAACTTTCTTAATTGATACGGAAGGAAATATTGTTTACTCTCACTCAGGTTATGTATCAGGAGATGAGTATGAATTGGAAGATAAAATCAAAGCACTTGTAAAGTAAAAAATAAATCACAAATTCCCTAAACGGTACTTTGATGAAAAATAAAAATGCCGCATTTTCAAATTGAAAATGCGGCATTTTTATTTTATATTTATTTTATAAACTTCACGCATCCAAAATTTTATCATCCCAATCACCTTTTTCTATTTCTCCAAAATCTTGTCTAACTTTTTCATTACCCAAATAAAGCAATCCATAAAATAATAATGCACATATAAATATAAAAATCCCCACTTCTATCCAATAACGAGATCCTCTAAAACGAAACTCCTCAAATATAATATAACACCACCAAATTGCTCCCGTCAAAATAAAAATACTTGATACAAATCTTGCCCATTTAATTTTAAAGATCAAAGCAACTCCTGAAGCAACAAATCCAAATCCCAAACAAAAAAAACAGAAAACCTCCCAAGGCATATCAAAAGGATCACTTCTATAACTATTTGGATCTATATAATTTTGTCCGATTTCTATTCCTATAATTAGAGTAGGAAAGGCACCTAGTCCTATCATCAATAGTCCTAGTGAACCATTCAAATGCATTTTAGCTTTCATTTTATTTTATTTTGAGATCGCTTTGCTGTCAGAGGAGCGACCGTTGCCTAGATCAAGCATTATCCGCCAATTCCATCCACCTCAATTCTTTTTCTTCTATTTCGTTTTTGACATCGCCAAGTTCTTTAGAAAGTTTTTCAATGTCTTCTGCTGTTAAATCTGTAGCATTAAATTTTTGAGTGATTTCCTCTTTTCGTTCTTCCAGTTTTGCGATCTGTTTTTCGAGTCGATTCAATTCTTTACGTTCCTCGTAGGTAAGTTTAGGAACATCTGATTTAGGTTTTTCAACAGGCTTTGCTACTTTTTTTTGTCTTTCTCTTTCTAGTTTTCGAGCTTCCTCTACCTCTTGTTTTTGAATAACTCTGTAATCAGAATACTTACCATTGTAGTCTCTAATTTTTCCATTGCCTTCAAATATAAAAAGATGATCAACAATTTTATCCATAAAAAAACGGTCGTGAGTCACGACCAAAAGGCACCCTGGGAAATCCATTAAAAAATCTTCCAGTACATTTAAAGTGATGATATCAAGATCATTGGTAGGCTCATCCAGAATTAAAAAATTAGGATTCTTCATCAGCACCGTCAATAAATACAATCGCCTACGCTCTCCCCCACTCAACTTCGAAACATAAACTTGTTG
>CAKZSH010000353.1 GCA_937918905.1 uncultured Saprospiraceae bacterium | reverse complement strand
GAGAATTTCAAAGCCGAAAAAATCCAAGATTTTCGGCACATTCATCCCAACTATTTGAACAAACCACATCAATTCACCTTGAACCCTCTTTTTAAATCAACCTGCCAACTGAAGTTAGAGGTTACAAGATCTTAAAGCAATATCTTTTAAAATCAGATTACGATTACCGTTTTTTTATCAAATGGATTGAGAGCTACGCCATCTACAGTTGCTTCAGCTTCTACTCGATAAATGGATTGTACTCCATTTATCCACTTTGCAGTTTTAGCTAACCCTGCTACTAAGATATTTTTATCTTGTAATTCGTCCATCTCAGATTTTGTGATTTTGAATGGAAGGGTAAAATCTATTTCAATATGCTCATTTGCAGGGATGACGAAGCTATTGGTAAGTAAAATCTCCCCGAGTTGATATTCATCAGTTAATTTATTTTTTCTCCTTCCACGACTATATCTTTCTATCAAGGTGATTTTGATAGAACGAACCTTCTGTTCATTCATAGTGAAAAAACGAACTTTGCCAGTAACGCTTCCAGACGATTCAAATATTTCTTCGGGTACAATGAGTTCTAACTTTGCCCCTTCAATCCCTAGCCATTTTTTTACTTTTCCAAACATGCTAAATATTTATGTGATAAAATGAATCAAAAAAATAAGAGATTTTTGAATCAAAAAACTATTTTTTCTATTAATTCCCTTTAAATAAGGACTGATGGGAATCTAATCTACCCGATGATTTTTAGGAGGTGATTTTTCTCCACGAATTAGCGCGAATTTTCACTAAAAATGTTTTGCATTTTTCAGAATTTGTGAGAATAAAAGAAATTAGGGGGTAGGTTATTTATTTCCTACTCCCTTAAATGACCTTTTTTAATTTTCACAAATTTCACGGATTAATATTTTGCGAAAATTTGTGATAATTTGCGGCTAAAAGTCTCCTTTTTTAAATCATAGGGTAGAGTAGACTGATAGTCCAAATTTTAAATCAATTTTTTCATACCATTCTTGAATGCCAACTATCTTTTAACTGAACAATCCATCCCTTTTCAAACTCTTCTTTATCTTTTACCAAATTATTAAATACTAAAGTCTCATCATTAATTTCTCCATTTTGAAAGAGTAATGCAAACTTATCTCGATGGGCACTATGGATCTCGTTATTTAATTTATAAGCAAAATTCATACGGTCAAAAAAATCAACTCCATGGTGTACAGCCATAGCTTTTATAAAGTGAACTGACTTGTCAATAGAGCACCCACTTGCACCAGCTTGACTCTCATCTACCATCAAAACAATAAACCGTTTATGGTACAATTTACCATATGATTTTAGGGCTTGATTATGGCTTACCCATTGGGTTACAAAGTTCCGAATTTGGGTGTTAATCTCTGGTATTTCTTCTTTAGTAAATGGGATGTTACTTTGATAAATCCAAACCCTAGATGTTGGCGACATATATTGGTACTCCGTCATTTTTTTTTATTCTTTTACAATTTACTTTTAATAAAAACATCTTTGCAAAAACTTAACGTTCAATTTGGAGAGAGTTGGATTTTTAAACCAAAATCCCCTAAAAAGTTCCACTAACAAGATATTTACAATTATAGTTGAAAAAACATTTGTTTAAAATTTAAATTTACAATTTAAGTGGAAGTAATAAGATTTAAAATTTGATTATTTTTTTAAACATGAAATTTATTTATTCACATTTCACCGCTAATTAAAAACTAATCCTTCTTTTTTTACAACTAATCACCAATATTTTGTGACTATTCCATACAACCGTACGTCAAGTAAACGTACTTGTTATTTAAGGAAATTTTAAGAGATGTTAAATAATTTTAAAAACAACCAATTTACATAAAAATTAATATGTTTTAAAAGTATAAAACAATCCTTATATTTGCTTGACTTATGATTTTTAGCTGATACTATCTAACAAACAAAATCTTACAAAACATTAAACATACACTTATGAATTTAAAAGCCCTTATTGTTTTAATTATTTCCTTAGTTTTTTTCTGGGGTGCAAATAAATGGTATAATACCGAACACGAAGGACTCTGTTGTCAGGAGGAAACTGTTGTTGCTCCCGTAGAAAAAGAAAAAGATCCACTTATGTTTAAGTGGAATGATCCTACCACAATCACTTACAAAAAATTTCCAGGTTTAAAATCTAGTATCCTTGCAGGTAACAAGGATGGTGCTATTTTACAAATTACTGGAAAGTACTTTGAAGGTGAAGTCGCACCTGCGGGGTCGGGACATGCTGATATGGGAATTGCCCGTGCCAATGCTATATGGAGTGAGCGTTTTTCAGAAATACCTAAAGAAAGAATAGAATTTTTATCAGAGAAAGTAGCAATGCGCGATGGTGTTAAAACTGAAGAATTCACAAATGCTGGATTCAAATGGATCGCTGCAACTCCTGCAACAGTTGAAGAATTACCTGATGGTGTAATCGTAAGATTCCCATATAATGCTACTCAAAAAACGGTAGATCCTGCAATTGACGAGCGATTAAAGAAAATTGCTCAACGACTTAAACAGAATCCAAATGAAAAAGTTACCATATCTGGACATACAGATAGTGACGGAGATGCTGATGCCAACATGAAACTTGGTGAGCGTCGAGCTAAAACTGTCCGTGATATTCTGATGGCTAATGGTATAGCTAGAAGCAGAATTACTACTGTATCTAAAGGTGAAACTCAACATGTTCAACCTAATACTACAGATAGAGGAAAAGCTGCTAACCGTAGAGCAGAAGTTAGAATCACTCAGTAGTCAACTACTTTTTAATTAAGATAAACAAACTAATGGAGCGATGATATAAGTCGCTCCCATTTTCACAACTAAAAAAAACAGAATAACTATGTTACTCACATTACTTGCATCCTTTTGGGAATCTTGCACATGGTGGTTGTTACCATTATTGTTTTTGGCTTGGTTACTAGGATGGCTTTTTTGGAACTTCATCAGAGGTTCATGGTTTAGAAATAGAATTGGTACATTAGAATCAGAAAATTCAAGCCTGAACGGAAAAATTACAGGATTGAATAGTGATTTAAGTTCAAAAGTTACGGCTTTGACTAGTCTTGAAGGAGATTACTCTGGCTTAAACTCCCGATATAGTTCACTTGATATGAAATTCAAAGCTGAAGAGGAAACTCGGATTGGCGTTGAAAATGAATTAGAAGAGTGGAAAAAGAAATATCGCACTATTGAAGGTAATTGGAATACAGAAAAAGAAGCAAGAGCTTCTGTTGAAACCAATTATTCTAACCTTCAAACTAAATATGCTGGGTTAGAAAAAAACTATGCTACTGAAAAAGAAATTAAGGTTAAAGTTGAAAAAGACTATAAAGATCTTAATGGAAGGTATGGTAAGTTGGAAGGTGACTATAAAGCTGCCTCTCAAAAAGCTACTAAATGGGAAGGAGATTGGAATGGTTTGAATACTAGCTTTTTAGGTCTTAAAGGTGATTATGAAACTGCTAGTAGCAATGCTACTAAATGGGAAAATGATTACAATGAGTTGAATGGTCGATATGCAACTCTTGAAGGTGAAAGAAATGCTGCTGATAAAAGAGCAACTGATTGGGAATTGAAATGGGGGGAATTGAATGGTAACTATGGTAAGTTACAAGAGGAGAAAAAAGCTGCTGACAACAAAGCTGCTGAGTGGGAAATGAAGTGGGGATCATTGAATACTAACTACGGCAAGTTACAAGAAGATAAAAAAGCTGCTGACAAATCTGCTGCTGATTGGGAATTGAAATGGGGTAACCTTAATGGTAACTACGGTAAGTTACAAGAAGAGAAAAAAGCTGCTGATAACAAAGCTGCTGAGTGGGAAATGAAGTGGGGATCATTGAATACTAACTACGGTAAGTTACAAGAGGAGAAAAAAGCTGCTGACAACAAAGCTGCTGAATGGGAAATGAAATGGGGATCATTGAATACCAATTATGGTAAATTAAAAGAAGAGAAAGATGCTGCTGATAAAGCTTCTGCTGATTGGAAATTAAAATGGGGTAATCTTAATACCAACTATGGTAAATTAGAAGGTGACCTTAAAGCTGCTAACGAAAAAGCATCAAGTTGGGAAGGTAAATGGAGTACATTGAATATTAACTATGGTAAGTTAGAAGGTGAAGCAAAAGCTGCAAAATCTGCTGGAGGAGATGCTGATAAAAAATACAATGCACTTTACCTTAATTATGGCAAATTAGAAAAAGACCTTAAAGCTGCTAATGATAAAGCTGCTAAATGGGAATTTGACTGGAAAGGATTGAACACTAAGTATGGTGCTTTAGAAAAAGATCTTAAATCTGCACAGGCTGCAGGAGGAGATTCGGACAAAAAGTACAATGCATTGTTTATCCGATTTGGAAATATGGAAAAACAATTGGCTGATGTAAAAGCTGGCAATGCTGACAATACTGCTAAATTTAAAGCAAGAATTTCTGATTTAGAGGCTCAATTAAAAGCAGCTAAGTCTGGTTCAGCAGATTCAGAGGCAAATTACAAAAGCTTAAATCTAAGATTTATCAATCTTGGAAAAGAGTTGGATAAAGCTAAAAACTCAAGTGCATCTTACCAAACCGAAATTGGTAAATACAAAGATAGAGTTACTGACTTAGAGAAAGAGTTAAAAGCATCTAATGCAAATTACAAAGCATTGTCATTGAAGTTCTCTGGGCTAGAGAAAAACTATAGCTCAATGAATTTACAAATCAATAATTTCAAATCAAGTGCATCTAGTTACCAAACACGAATCAAAGACCTTGAAGGTCAATTGAAAGGTGCTGGTAAATGGGAAATCAACTATAATAAGTTGAATGGAGATTACGAAGGTCTGAGAGCAAAGTACAGCAAAATTGATGGAGATTACAAAGGGTTAAATAGCAACTATAAAGCATTACTCAAGAAGCAGGACGAATGGTGTAGTGATATTGCTAAAGAGTACTACGGTAAAAGAATCAAGAAAAATGACTTGACTGTAGTTGAAGGTATTGGACCAAAAATTCAGGGATTATTACAAGCTGCTGGTATCGACACTTGGTACAAATTATGGAAATCTGATTTCAAAACTTTGAAGAAAATTTTGAATGATGCAGGACCTAGATATCAAATGCACAATCCAACTACTTGGCCAGAGCAAGCTAAAATGTGTCACTATTGTCAATGGGGACGATTGAAAACATGGCAAGATGAATTGGATGGAGGATTAGCTGCAAAACCAGCACCAACACCTGCGCCTGCTCCAGTTAAAGCTGCTCCAAAAGCAAAAGCTGCACCTAAGAAAGTAGTTAAGAAAGTAGTTTCAGTTTCTGCTGATCAGAAGAAAGACAGATTAGCTGCTGCAAGAGCTTACTATGGTCGATTAAAGTGGGATGACTTAAAAGTAGTAGAAGGTATAGGTCCAAAGATTGAAGGACTTTGTCATGCAATCGGAATCAAAACTTGGAAAAAACTTTCTGAAGCAGATTACGATACATTGAAAACAATGTTGACAAAAGCCGGACCACGTTATCAAATGCACGACCCAAAGACTTGGGCAAAACAAGCTGGATATGCATACAGAGGGGAATGGCCTAAATTGAAAAAATGGCAGGATGAATTAAGTGGTGGTCGTGGAAAAAGAAAATCTACTTCTAAGACCAAGGCGAAATCATCTTCTAAAACGACAACTAAGTCAACCACTAAAAGTGTATCAACAGGATATTCTGCTGCTGAAAGAACTAAAATCTTAGGCGGAGCAAAATCTTACTACGGTAACTTAAAGTGGGATGATTTAAAATTAGTAGAAGGTATAGGTCCAAAGATTGAAGGACTTTGTCATGCAATCGGAATCAAGACTTGGAAAAAACTTTCTGAGACTGATTACAAAACATTGAAAAAGATGTTGACTGATGCAGGCCCACGTTACCAAATGCATGATCCAAAGACTTGGGCAAAACAAGCTGGATATGCTTACAAAGGTCAATGGAAAAAACTTTCTGCTTGGCAAGATGAATTGAATGGAGGTAAAGGTGGAAGTAGAAAAACGACTACTGTCAAATCTTCTTCAAAGTCATCGTCAACAGGTAAGGGATACAGCGATGCTCAAAGAAAAGAGTTATTAGCTGGTGCTAAATCTTACTATGGTCGTATCAAGTGGGATGACTTAAAAGTAGTAGAAGGTATCGGACCTAAAATCGAAGGTCTTTGTCATGCAATCGGTATTAAGACTTGGAGAAAATTATCTGAGACGAAATACGATGTATTGAAAAAGATGTTAGTCGATGCAGGCCCACGTTACCAAATGCACGATCCTAAAACTTGGCCACTACAAGCAGGAATGGCTGCTGATGCAAAATGGGCTAAGTTGAAAAAATGGCAAGATGAGCATGACCACGGTCGAGCTTAGTAATTAAAAATGAAGAATGAATAACCTGCCTGCCGGCAGGCAGGTTAAGAATTTTCTCAATTTCATTCTTTCTAGAAATATTAAACCTCGTTCAATTCATTTTGAACGAGGTTTTTTTGTAACCACCAAATTCATTTGGTAGGTTGTACAAACCATTGATTTTAATTTTTTCACAACTAGCTAAATGAATTTGAAGGTTGCAAAAACAACAAAAACGGTGAAAGCACAATCGCACCTTCACCGTTTTTGAATATTACTAATTATTCATAGTTCCTTAATTATTCATTCCTTCAATCCTCTTCCTTCTTTCTTTATTTTTCCATCATTATTAAGTTGTTTCATTAAACGGTCAAGAATACCATTGATGAAATCTTTACTTTTATCTGTGCTGTAAAGCTTTGAAATTTCTACAAATTCATTTAAGGTAACTTTGGTTGGAATGGTAGGAAAACTAATCAATTCCGATAATGCCATTTTTAACAAAATCATATCAATAATAGCAACACGATCTACGTCCCAATTTTTTAAGGTGGGTTCGATGACACTTAATAACTCCTTATCTTCATTACATACTTTTGATAATAAAACTTCTCCAAAGTCAACGGTGGTATCATTAGTAGGTCGATAACTTTCATAAAAATCGGGAGCCAAAGGCATCGCTTTAATGGTTTTTTTCATAGAACCAATCACTAAAGATTTATCATCCATCCAGCAAGGATAGTTGGCCTCCATTTCCTCGTCAAAAGATTCATTGGAAGTACAAGTACGAAACATCAGGATGAGTAGCGGCTTAATTTCTTCGGCAGTATTTTCCTTATTTTTGAGGAAAGTTTTGTACTCATCTGTTTTAGAAAATTCTGAATAATATCTCCGAATAGTATCTTCATCCAACTGTTTTTCTAAATTATGAATTGCCACCTCTTCCAAAAAGCCACTATTGGCTGCAATGGATTGGATCAATTCATTTTCAAAAAGTTTGGCTGTAAAATTTTTATCTTCTTCGGTAGGTAAATGTTTGGAGGCACGCGTGGAAGCATCGTTCCTTGAGTATTCAGCAATCTTGACTAGTTGCAAAACATTAAATAAATATAGTTCGAAAGATTTATTAATATTCTTTCGATAATTGACAAGAACTTCATCTAATTGAAGGTCTTTATCACGGCTCATTGTGTAGAGCATCTGCATTACTTTTATGCGGATATTTCTTCTACTCAGCATAAGGGATTCTTGGTGTGTAAATCTACTATTCTAATCAGTACAAAGAAAACTCTTTTTTCAAAAAAACAATAGAAATACCTACTTTAAAATTTATTTCTTTTAAAATAATCTGCAATATGTCAGACATTGTTATCATCATCTTTTATTCAACTGTTTTTTTAACTTATTTTTGACGTCCAGAATTATTTTGAGCCCTTCTTCTTTTTCGACACAACAAATCTTTTACAAGTTTGAAAACAGACTCACTTAATTTTCAATAATTGGATTTTTCAAAATTCAATCAATTAAAACCTATTTTCTAAAATTTAAATAATTAATGAAGAATTTACTTTTTTTTATCGCGATGTGTTTTGGTTCGTCCCAATTGATTGCACAACTCAATATATCATTTGTCGGCAACTTAGACTATGGCGAAGACTTGAGTGACATTTGGGGATACCGTGCTCCTGATAGTACTGAGTATGCTTTAGTTGGAGTGGGTAACGGCTTTTCAATTGTCTCTCTTGCAGATGCTGCTAACCCAACTGAAGTCGCATTTATTCCTGGCGATCAATCTATTTGGAGAGATATTAAAACATTCGGAGAGTATGCATACGTAACAACTGATGAAGGTAATGATGGTCTTTTGGTTGTGGACATGTCAGACTTGCCCAACTCAGTCGAATCTTATTTTTTTCAACCAACACTTCTCGGTGGAACTATCGAAAGATGTCATAATTTATACATTGATGAGGAAGGATATATGTACCTAGCGGGTTGCAATGTTAATGGGGGAGGAGTACTCATTTATGATGTTTTTACTGATCCATACAATCCTGCATTTGTCAATAATACACCAGGTGGATATGCACATGATGTTTTTACTAAAAACAATATTATGTATTCTTCAAATCTTGATAATGGATTACGAATATTTGATGTTACGGATAAAAATAATTTAATCTTAAGAAACATTACCACTACTCCCGTTAATTTCACCCATAATGCATGGTCAACCGATGATAATACAGTTGTATTTACAACCGATGAAGTTGCGGATGCTCCTGTTGGTTCTTACGATGTTTCTAATTTAGATGATGTAAAAGAATTAGATCAGTTTCGTCCAGCGACTACACTTGGAGATGGAGTTGTTCCGCATAATGCTCATGTTTGGGGAAATTATGTAATCGTTTCTTATTATTCTGATGGATGTTTAATTCTAGATGCTACTCATCCTGATAACTTAATTGAAGTTGGAAATTTTGATACTTACATTCCAAGTACTACAGGCTTTAATGGTTCATGGGGAGCTTATCCATATTTGCCCTCAGGTTTAATTTTAGTTACGGATATTTCAAGTGGATTATATGTATTGGAACCGAATTATGTTCAGGGATGCTACTTGGAGGGTACGGTTACGGATATTAATGATGGCTCTGCGTTAAATGAGGTAACGATTACCATTAATTCAGGCGCTCCCAATTTAGAACTTACTGATGTATTTGGAGAATATAAAACAGGTCAAGCAAATGCGGGTACTTTTGATGTTACTTTTACAAAGTTGGGGTATTTTGATTTGACCACTTCAGCCGTTTTTGAAAATGGAGTAATCACTTTCCTTGATGTTCAAATGACTCCAAAGGCAATCATCAATATGACGGGACTGACTTTGAAAAATATTGATGATACGGAATTAGAGAATGTTGCAGTAGTAGCAGAATCTGATCAAGGACAAATTTTCAATGCCATTTCAAATACTGATGGAACATTTTCTATCGAAAATATTGTAGAAGGAGATTATGAATTTTATGCTGGAAAATGGGGCTATTTCCATAAAGTGGCTGCAACAACATTGTCTCCAACCAATAATGCAGTTACTTTAAAATTAGAGATTGGATACCAAGATGATTTCTTTTTTGATTTTGACTGGACTGCTTCTGGAGATGCAGAAACAGGGATGTGGGAGTTTGGTTTTCCTGATGGCACTTTTTTTCAAGGACAAATTAGTAACCCTAGTGAAGATGTGGAAGGAGATTTGGGAAATCAATGTTATGTAACGGAAAATAGCGGTAGCAATAATGCAGGTAATGCAGATGTTGATGATGGTATGACTACACTTACTTCACCAGTAATGGATTTGACCATATATAATGAACCTATTGTTAATTATCGTACTTGGTTTTTTAATGATGGTGGAAATGGTGACCCAGATGATGATTATGTGATTTCAATTTCAAATGGAACAGATACTGTTGTTTTAGAAACAATTACGGAATCACTTTCTGAATGGAGGCCTGAATCTTCATTCGTTGTTCCTGATGTAATTGCTGTTACGGAAAATATGACTTTGATTGCAACTACTCAAGATCAAGGTTCAGGACATTTAGTTGAAGCGGGTTTTGATGCCTTTATTGTAACTGAAGGAATGCCAACATCTACTGAAGATATTGCAAAATACAATATTCAATTTGATGCTTTTCCTAATCCTTTTGAATCAACAATATCTGTTGGAATTCATTTTAACGATATTTCCAAAAATGCTCAAATGCAAATCACTAACGTATTGGGACAAGTTGTAAATGTATTACCCTTAAATTCTTCTAACCAAATGGATTTGGGCAGAAATTGGGAAAAAGGTATTTACTTTTTGACAATAAAAGTGGATGGGGAAATTGTGGAAACACATCGAGTGGTTAAGCAATAAGAATTGATTAAAGGTTGAAGATTATGAAAAATGAATTGTGATTTATAGCCGCAGACTTACGCAGATTTTCATGATTTTTCGGAAAACACGTTAAAAGAAATCATAAAAATCTGCGTAAGTCTGCGGCTATAAATCACAATTAATTTTATGGAAATTTAGGAAATTTATCAAAATTAGGCTTCCGTTTTTCCAAAAATGCATTTCTACCTTCCTGCGCTTCTTCAGTCATATAGCCCAATCTAGTTGCCTCACCAGCAAAAATCTGTTGCCCCACCAAGCCATCATCAATCAAATTAAAAGCAAACTTCAACATTTTTATCGCCATAGGACTTTTGCCTAAAATCTCTTGCGCCCATTGATAGGCAGTATCTTCGAGTTCATCATGAGGGATAGCAGCATTAGCCATTCCCATATCCACCGCCTCTTGTGCAGAATAATTTCTACCCAAAAAGAAAATTTCTCTAGCTCTCTTTTGTCCAATCTGGCGAGCCAAATATGCAGAACCATATCCAGCATCATAACTAGCAACATCAGCATCTGTTTGTTTGAAAATAGCATGTTCTTTACTGGCTAAAGTCAAATCACAAACCACATGCAAACTATGTCCTCCTCCAACTGCCCATCCTGGAACCACAGCAATGACCGGTTTATTCATAAATCGAATCAGTCGTTGCACTTCCAAAATATTCAGTCGAGCGATTCCATCCTCACCTTTATATCCAGTCTTGTCTCGGACACGTTGATCGCCACCTGAACAAAAAGCATATACACCATCTTTAGGAGAAGGGCCTTCACCAGAAAGCAAAATTACTCCAATCGTTTGATCTTCTCTAGCATCTACAAATGCATCATAAAGTTCAAAAACAGTTTTTGGACGAAAAGCATTTCGTACTTCGGGTCGGTTAAATGCGATTCGGGCAACACCATTTCTTTTTTTGTAGGTGATGTCCACGTAGTCTTTCGCAGTTTCCCATTTTGTATTATCCATATTGAATTTAATTTTGAATGAAAAATTTTGAATTTTGAATGAGTCAAATAAATTGAATGGATTATGTTATAACATTCATCATACAAAATTCTTTAGAATAATTGCTTTTTTATTCTAAAACATTAGACACATTTTATAGTTTAAAAAAAGCCTTGCAAGGATACAAAATATCTTTGTGATTCCTTAATCTTACTCATTGTGCAATTCAGTCTTGAAAAATGACAACCCATCCGTTTTAGGTTTCATTGTGAGTATTCTCCCCATAACTTGCCATCATAATTAGTCACCAAAGTATAAATCAGATACTTACAAAATTTAAAAATTATTATGAAAAACTTAATTCTAATCTTCGTTTCCGTTTTATCATTTGCTTTTACAAATTCTTTATTTGCTCAACCAATGAGTAAAAATGAGGTTCCAAAAACAGATGTGGTTTCTGAAGTAGATTCAGAAGAAGAAGAAATATTAACCAGCTTTAAAGCTACTCGTACAGAGAAAAAGGTTATTCGAAAAATTAAGAAATACGTTACTCCAAAAATTTTAAAAGGAGAAAGACATACGGCAGCACTTGAAGGAAAAAAAGTAAAAGTACAGTTGAGTTTGGATAAGAATGGAGCTATTCGAAACCTTCAAATTGTGGAAGGATTTGAAGAATCATTGGATCAAAGAGTCCTTGATTTTATTAAAAAATATGATGAAAAGCACAAGTTAGCAGACTCTAATTTAAATCAACCTTCTATCATTCAAATGGAAATAGATTTAGTTTCTAAAAAAAGATATATGAACTAGTAGATGTAATTCAGAATTTTGCTCCTAAATGGAATTTTGGTGGAGAGGTAAAGGATGCGAAAGTTCTACAATCAGTTGGTGTAGGAGGTGTGATAAAGCGGCACTTAAAGCAGTTCAAATATATAAGGGAGTAGGTTATTTATTTCCTACTCCCTAAAGGTATGGGAAGAGAAAATATTGAGTCTGTTCAGATTACGATTCCATTTGTTTTTGAAATGTAAGGTTATTGTTACAAGTAGTCAAAAGGTGGCTCAAAACCACCTTTTGACTTTCTAGTTAAATAGGTTTTTGCACTTTTATAGAAAAGACATGAGGGAGTTGCAATTCCTTTTTTCCATAAACAAACATTCCATTTTCGGTAGCTTCCATATTAGGAAAACAATTATAAGGCGATTCTTTAAACTCTTGAAAATCAATAAGTTGTAAACCTTTTTTTAATAAAGCACTTAAAGTCTCAGCAAGAGAATGTTGCCAAAAATATTCTTTTAAAGCGATACCCGATTCTCGATCTGCATAAGTTCCTTCCTCCACTTCTTCAAAAGCTCCCGTATTGAAATACGGATATTTCATTTCATTATTTTCCCAATCATACATGTATAAAAGTGGATGAAAATCTGCGATATAAAATATTCCACCGGGCTTTAAAAAATGATTAATCACATGTGCCCATTGATCCAAATCAGGCAGCCAACCAATCGTCCCATAAGAAGTAAAAATAATATCAAATTTGCCTTCCAGATGTTGATCTAATTCCAAGACATTTGCTTGAACAAATTTGGCATCTAGTCCAAGTTCTTTATTTAGTTCTTTAGCGAGTTCTATGGATTTGGAAGAGAGGTCTGCGCCTGTAGCTTTTGCACCCATACGTGCCCATGAGAGGGTATCTTGACCGAAGTGGCATTGAAGATGTAACAAAGATTTTCCAGAAACATCACCTAGCGCATCTAGTTCAAATTTTTTGAGAGAGGTTTTTCCTTTTTTAAAATTTTCTAAATCATAAAATTCAGAATCTTTGTGAATGGTGGTTTTTGCATCCCACAGTTTTTTGTTGGTGTCGAAGTAATCTTGCATTGGTTTAAATTTTAGGTTCTTTGACAAATTCTGTGTTTTTGAGTCAGTTAAAAGTTGAAATCCTGCCGGCAAAGGTAGGCTTCCAACTTTTAACTGACCACGGAATTTGTCAAAGAACGAAATTTTATTTTCAAAATAAAGAACTTATTATTTGACCGTTACTTATGTGGTTTATTCAAATATTATTAAGTTATTGGTCAAAAACTTTAGAAAAATAACGTTATTCGAAATAACTCAATAACCAGTAACTTAACAACTACTCGAACAAACCACATGAATTCATTTAGAACTATTAAATTTTAAACTTGCTGCTTAGAAAATCCTATTTTTTTTTGTAGACCTCGAATTTATTTGATGATTATAATTTTCTATAAAAAAATCTAATTGACTTACAAACCCTCTTAAAAATCTCATTAAATTTGTAGGACAAACGCATCAAAATTAATCAGGGACAGAACTACGTCCCTAATCTATTTTTTGATGCTTTTTACTATAAACAGGGACGACCCGATGGGTCTGGTACTTAAAGTCCTTTAGGACTGCCCCCTTTTTGAAGTAATTATCTTAAAAATCATTTTTCAATGTACTTTTCCAAAAGAAAAAACATTGAAAACTAAAGAAAATTTAGTTAATGGAAAAACCCTTTATCATTGGAATTACTGGCGGTAGTGGAAGTGGAAAAACTTCATTTATTAAATCCTTAAAAGGATCGTTTAGTAAAGAAGAAATATGTTTTGTATCTCAAGATGAATATTATCTGACCAAAGAATTTCAAAAGAAAGATGAGAATGGAATTGAGAATTTTGACAGACCGAGTTCTATTAATAAAAAAGCATTTATTCAGGATGTTAAAAAATTAATTGCAGGTGAAACAGTAACCATCCAAGAATATACTTATAACAATAAAAATGCAAAACCTAAAATAATTACATTTGAGCCAGCTCCAATAATAATAGTAGAAGGTATTTTTGTTTTTCATTATAAAAAAATTCGAAAACTTTTAGATTTAAAAGTTTTTATTGATGCCAAAGAAAATTTAAAAGTGATTAGAAGAATTACTCGTGATAAAGTAGAACGAAATTACCCTTTGGATGATGTGTTGTATCGTTATGAAAATCATATCCTACCTTCTTTTGAAAAATACATTTTACCCTATCGTGATACCTCTGATATAGTCATTAATAATAATGATAATTTCGATCAAGGCTTGGAGGTGTTTAAAGGTTTTTTAAAAAATAAAATAATAAAGTGTTGATTTGATAATTGGTTGATTAGGTTGACGAATTAAATGTTGAAAATTTCTTACGCCTAATCAACTAATTGTAACCTAAAAATAATTTAAAGCATGAAGCTAAATTTCATCATCATTACGATTCTTCCCTTGTTTTTATTTTTAATAAATGGTTGTCAGGATTCGAATAGTCAACCAATCAATGAATCATTTGAGAAGGTTGGAGGAGTCGTATTTCATATTGAATATGTAAATCAAAATAAAGAAGATCAAAAAAAGTATTTAGCAATTTTAAAAAAACGATTAGACCATTATACACATGGCAATTATAAATTAACCGAGGAGGAAAATAAATTCCAAGTTGAAATCTCCAAGTCATATTATTCAGCTCATTTTAAAGATTTATTTTTTAATTCAGGAAAATTGAAGTTTGTAGAAGTAGTGGATAGGGATGAATTTGAACCAATTGTCGATCTGATTGATGAACGAATAGAAAATGTTCTTCCTCTAAAATTTTATGATTATGTAGATGAAAAATTCATGTCTAATAATATTAGTTGTCTAGGTTTGGTTACTCCAAATAACCGTGAATATGTTCTAGAT
The DNA here is from genome assembly GCA_937918905.1 of uncultured Saprospiraceae bacterium. Classification (GTDB taxonomy): domain Bacteria; phylum Bacteroidota; class Bacteroidia; order Chitinophagales; family Saprospiraceae; genus CAJQQY01. Next base: position 1,588 of record CAKZSH010000353.1, on the reverse strand, counting down.
ATTTACACGATGTCTCGTAAAGCTGGGATTTTAAATAGTAAAATGAATTTTCAATTTATTGAACATCAAAATGCAGCAGGGTTAGCTCCAAGTTCTCTTTATTTATTGGAAATGGATGAATCCCATATTTTGACGACTAACTCTTCTAGTTTTAATTCTATCAATTTAGCTATTTCACCTCACTCAGGACAAAAAGTGATTGAGCTGGAATTCAACGATGAAATGAAAGAAAATTGGAAAAATTTTACTTCTAAAAATGTGAAAAAAACGATTGCAGTTATGTTGCAATTTGAAGTCTTGTCAGTCCCTATGGTCAATAGTCCTATTGAAAATGGAAAAGTAAGTATATTGTTAGAAGATGAAAAACATCTTAAAATTGTAAACTCATTACTGCAAAATGAATCAATTCCTTTCAATACTTTTAAACCAAAATTAAAGGAATATTATATGGTGCAAGATGATAAATTGGTTTTGGTAAATAAATATTCAGGAGAAATTCATGAGTACCGAACTATTCAGAATGAGTTTAAAAATAATTTTGAATCTATCACAGCCTTTGTGAGTAGAGTACCTCAGTTAAAACCTGAAGTAAAGTCCGCATTAATTTCAGATATGAAAAATATCATTCAATTGGACTTTTTTGAATATGCAACAATGCACAATTTTTCCCATCAACAATTAAAAGATATTATCTCAAATGCAAAGAAAATTATCACAGGAAGTAAAAGTGGAGGAGTAATGGATGACTCACTTTTGCAACTTGAGAAATTGATAAATGAAGTAAATAAAGCTAATTAGTGGATTGGTTAAATAGTTAATTAGGGCAAATTGTAATCAAAAATAAGGTGATTGGAATTGGAGTTTTTGTAAGGTTGATAAAGGAATTAATAAATAATTAAAGTTAATTTATTTTATAAAATATTGATTGTCAGGTTTTTATAGAAAAAATTATTTTTTCCACATTTTTAAAATGTATAGGAATTTTCAGTAATTAGTAATAACTTTGTTAAGCATTTTGAGTTTTTTATTGTTTAGCATTTATCATTAGTCCTGCTTTATAAGTTTTATTTTAATACTTTTTAGTCTCCCTAATTTTTCTGCTTCACTTTAATTTTCTCTTTTTTTTTAATTTTTAAATTTTTTTTAGATGAACATTTTCGTAGCAAAATTAAATTACGATACCCAAGAGGGTACGCTACAAGATCTTTTTGAAGCTCACGGAGCAGTTGATTCCGTGAAAATTATTCAGGACAGAGACAGCGGCAGATCCAAAGGTTTTGGATTTGTTGAAATGCCAAATGATGAGGAAGGACAAGCTGCAATTGATGCGCTTAATGATACTGAGGTTGATGGTAGAACTATTGTTGTAAAAAAAGCTGAACCAAGAAACAACAACCGTGGTGGCGGTGGTCGAGGACGTGGTGGTTACGGCGGCGGCGGTGGCGGTGGCTACCGTGGTGGTGGCGGCGGCTACGGCGGCGGCGGTGGATATGGTGGTGGAAGATATTAATCTTCTAACTACATGAAAAAGAAAGCCACGAAGTTTTATGCTTCGTGGCTTTTTTTTTCGGTGGACGGTGGACGGTGG
>CAKZSH010000352.1 GCA_937918905.1 uncultured Saprospiraceae bacterium | reverse complement strand
TTTAGCGGAAGTGCAACCTGTCAATTGCAATGGTGAATCAACGGGTTGGGTTCAAGTGAATACGATGGGTGGAAGTGGAAATATTCAGTTTTCTCTAAATAATGAAACGAATAATTCAGGACTTTTTGAAAACCTCCCATTCGGAAATTACGAAATAATTGCAACGGATAACAATAACTGCACGTCCACAACAAATGTTACTATTTCCGAACCAGATTCGATAATGTTAGAAATTACAAACCTCCAAGAAGTCGTTTGCTTTGGAGAAAATAATGGAAGTGTAACTATCGCAGCAGAAGGAGGGAATGGAACCTTTAACTACACATTAGGAAGTGAAACGAATACTGATGGGGTCTTTGAAAATCTTAACTCAGGTACTTACGATATCAATGTTGTTGATGAAAATAATTGTACTCAATTAATATCTGTTTCGATTTCCGAACCACAACTTCTTGAAGCAGTTGCGGAACAAATTCAAGGATTGGATTGTGCAGGAGATTCAACAAGTACCATTGTGATTAATGGTTCAGGAGGAAAGGGAAATTTGCAATACACATTAAATAACAATACAAATACATCTGGTGTTTTTGAAAATCTACCAGCAGGTACTTACACTTATTCGATAATTGATGAGAATAATTGTGTCTTTAATTCAGAGGTGATAATTACAGAGCCAATGCCATTTGTAACAACTGTTTTACAAAGTCAAAACATTAATTGTTTTGGCGAAGCCACAGGGAGTATCGAAGTTGGAGTATCAGGAGGAACAAGTGGATACACTTTTACTTTAGATGGAAATTCAAATGCTACGGGACTTTTTGATAACCTACTCGCTGGTACTTATGACGTTATTATTAATGATGCGAATAACTGCGAATCTATTGAAACGATAACACTTACTCAACCGAGTGAATTAACTTTGACACTTGAAAATATCCAACCTGCTGGATGCAATGGCGCTGCAACTGGAAGTTTCCAAGTACTTGCAACTGGTGGAACAGGAAACAATTATGCTTACACCGTAAATAATCAAATTGCAACAGATGGATTGTTCGAAAACATCTCCGCAGGTGTTTATGATTGTGTAGTTACGGATGAAAATAATTGTACGACAATCCTCCAAATCACAGTCAATGAAAATAGCAACCTAGTTTTAAATGATTTGGAAATTACAAATATTGATTGCTTTGGATTCAACTCAGGAAGTGCGCAAATTTTAGTTACAGGTGGAGTAGGAAATTTGAACTATGCTTTGGATACGATTAATAATTCCACAGGTGTTTTCAATAATCTTCCACCAGGGAATTATAATATTATTGTTTCTGATGCAGCCAATTGTTCTTCCATTTTTCCAATAGAAATTATTGAACCGAGTGTCATCGAAGCAACTGCGGATAGCATTGTTGCGGTGGATTGTTTTGGGGCATCAACTGGTGCTGTCCTTCTTAATGCCACAGGTGGAGTAGGAGGGTTTAATTATTTTTTGGATGGAAATCCAAGTATGAATGGATGGTTTGAGAATCTTTTTGGAGGAAGTTATAGTGCAACAGTAGTTGATGCTAACAATTGTTCTACAAGTTTTACTATCGAGGTATTTGAGCCTTCAGAATTGCTGATTGCTATCAATGATTTAACCAACGATTTGGGAAATAGTGAAGGAAGTGTTACCCTATCAGCTAGCGGAGGAACTCCTGATTATTTGTATTCTTTGGATGGCATTAATTTCCAAAGCGAGAAGGTTTTTGATAATTTAGGATTTGGAAATTATACAGGTTATGTACAAGATTTGAATGGATGTGTTACGATGACTTCCTTTGAAATAGAAATGGAAACTGCGATTTCAAATATTGAATTAGGGATTCAAGAAATACAAATTCTACCTAATCCATTTTTCGAAAAAATTATTATTCGATTTGATTTAATTACGCCTCAAGATTTACAAATCGAGTTGAATAGTATTGATGGGAAAAATATTTTACAAAAAAAATCAGTTCTTGGTAGAGGTCAACAAAATGTCATTATTGATGTTGCATCTAATGTTCCTGCTGGAGTTTATATTTTAAGTATTCGAAATGAGGAACAGATGGTTGGGCATTTTAAAATCATCAAGAGTTAACGTCATCAACATAAAGAATACCTCCGTGCAACTCCGTGAAATCTCTGTGCAACTCTGTGTAACAACTCACATATATTTATATTACACAGAGTTGCACAGAGAAAAAAACTGATGTCAAGAAAAACATATCTTTGAAAAAAATCAATCAAATTTTTATGAAAAAAATCACAATCATATTAACCATAGCTTCATTTTTATTTTTGACATGGACAGCATTCACCCCCGCTCAAAAGTCAAATCAAAACATCGAAGAAAATTGGGAAAATAAAGTATCCCCTCAATTGATGGGGAAAGCACTACGAGGAGAAGCCTTAGATTTTTTAGTAGTATTAAAAAAACAATCTGACGTAAGTGCTGCTAAGAATTTTTCTACAAAAGCACAACGTGGTAATTATGTTTTTCAAAAACTAAAACAAAACGCCAAGTCCACTCAAAAAAACATTTTGAATATTTTAAATACTGCACAAGTTCCCCATCAAGCATTTTCCATCATCAATGCAGTTCAAGTCAAAGGAGATTTACAACTTTTAAAAACTTTAGCGCAACTTCCCGAAGTCGCACAACTCACCACCAACTCTTCTGTCAAATTAGAAGAATTGCCAACGCAAAATCCAATCTCAAATCGTGATCCAGAAGACATTGAATGGGGAATCAAAATGATGAATGCAGATGTGGTTTGGGAAAAAGGGTATCGTGGTCAAAATGTAATTGTAGGCGGTCAAGATACAGGTTACGAATGGACGCATCCCGCTATCATTAATACCTACCGAGGCAACACAGGAAGCACTCCCAATCATAATTATAACTGGCACGATGCCATTCATGAAATTAGTTTGTTACACAATGATAGCATCGTTTTACCTACCAATAATCCATGCGGATTAGATGTCAATTACCCTTGCGATGACCACAGTCATGGAACACATACGATGGGTACGATGGTAGGCGAAGCTCCCGAAAATCAGATTGGAGTTGCGCCTGCTGCACAATGGATTGCCTGCCGAAGTATGGAAAGAGGTTGGGGAAAACCATCTACTTACATGGAGTGTTTTGAGTGGTTTATGGCACCCACAGATTTGGAAAATGAAAATCCAGATCCAACCAAAGCACCACACGTTATTGCCAATTCATGGAGTTGTCCAACCTCGGAAGGTTGTGATTCTACGAACTGGCACATCATGGAAATGGTTGTTAAAAATCTTAAAGCATCGGGAGTTGTCGTTGTCGTTTCAGCAGGGAATAGTGGTAGTTTGGGTTGTGGAAGTGTACGGGCTCCTGCTGCAATGTTTGAAGCAAGTTTTTCCGTAGGGGCAACTGCTGCTAATGATAGCATTGCAGGTTTTAGCAGCCGTGGTCCAGTTACTGTAAATGGTTCAGGAATTCGTAAACCAAATGTTTCTGCGCCAGGTGTTGCCGTTCGATCTTGTATTCGAGATGGTAACTATGCGACTTGGAGTGGAACAAGTATGGCAGGCCCTCATGTTGCAGGAATGGTTGCGTTGATGATTTCTGCTAATCCAAATTTGGCAGGTCATGTGGATGCCATTGAAAGTATTAT
>CAKZSH010000351.1 GCA_937918905.1 uncultured Saprospiraceae bacterium | reverse complement strand
CTATTAGGAAGCAGGTCAAGGGATTATGAATGTGGAAATTTTAGAAGAGTTTTATTCTTTTATGGTGTTCAGTATTCAAGCAGGCTTTGCCTTCAGTAAAAAAGAATATTTGCTTTTATCGATTTGAAAGTCGTAATTATTTTTGCAGTTATGCTTCTAACTATTAGGAAGCAGGTCAAGGGATTATGAATGTGGAAATTTTAGAAGAGTTTTATTCTTTTATAGGGTAGGTTTGATAATGAAGGCAGAGCCTTCTTGAATGCTGAACACCATCGCAGAGCGATGGCGTTAGCAGGTATAATACAATAGGTTTTTTCATTTCACTTGTTCAAACTGTAAACCACTAAACAATTCCTTAGAAGCCTACTCTATTTTTTGCAAACCATAAGAGAAAAAGTAACATAAATAGCTTCTTTATATATCAACTACTTACTTTTGTATCATAGATATTCTAAATCATAATAATCATTCAGCATAACAAATGCGAGGTCAAAATTTGACTTACGAGTATTCATAGAAGTCACAGCCACAGCCTGACTTTTCAGGTCAGACCGTGAACTCGTGTTTGAAAAACCAATAATAATGAAGAGACTATCCTTTTTAATCCTTTTTTCTTTTCTATATATTCATTCTTATGCTCAACCTGCACCGTGTGGAGCTGAACCAGCAATGACATCTACTTGTGCAGATGCATGTGTGATCTGTGATATTGATGGATTTACAGGAAGAAATGATCTTTCCACTCAAGGTCAGGGGTTTAATGGATTTTGTACGACGCAGTTTAATTTGATGTCCTACATTGCATTTATTGCAGGTACTGAAGATTTACAAATAGAAGTTACGGTGACGAATTGTACAGGGCCATTGGGATTAGAAGTAGGACTTTTTGAAAGTTTTGATTGTCAAAATTTTGAACCTGTTTCATTTTGTGATACTGACGTTGCTCCCAATACAACAGTTACTTTTACTAATACTGTTCCTTTGGTTGTTGGACAACATTATTATTTGGTTATGGATGGTTCTAATGGAACTATTTGTGATTGGACTTTTAATGTGATAAGTGGAAGTACTGCTGTTGGTAATTTGACTACTTCGGGAGTGATAAGTGGGAACTTGGAAACTTGTTCAAATTTTCCAACGACTTATTCTACAACTGGAGATGTAGGAGCTGCACTTTTTTTCTGGACCATTGATGGCGTGACTCAACTAGCTACCACTCAATCGGTTGATTTGACTTTTCCTGCTGATGGCACTTATGAAGTGTGTGTGACTGCTGCGAATGTATGTGATCAGGCAATGCCTACTTGTACAACGGTAGAAGTAGATACACCTTTAGATATATTTTTATTTGAAACAATATGTGATAATGATTGCTTTGAAGTAGCTGGAGAAACGATTTGCGAAACAGGTATTTATGATTTTGTCATTACCCTTCCGAATGGATGTGATAGTTTGATTTTTTTAGATTTAACCGTTTTGCCACAGGCGCAAGAAGCGATTGATATTAATCTTTGTGTGGGGGAAGAATTTTTAATTGGAAATACACCTTATTCTACAACGGGAATTTTTGCAGATACTATTTTGACTGCGGCGGCATGTGATAGTATTGTTATGTTGGATTTATTTATGATTGAATGTGAGATAATTGGGTCAACAGATTTTCTTCCACCAGTATGTAATGGTGATGCTAATGGGACATTATTATTCTCTGTAGAAAATGGAACACCGCCGTTTTCTTATGATTATAGTAATATTTTGGAGCCAACTATTGGAGGGACAGGTTCGACTAATTTATTTACAGATAACCAAATTAATGGTGTGCCGGCAGGAACTTACGAAATCAATATTATGGATGGTTTTGGAAATGATGTGGTACTTTTTCAGGAAGTGACAGAACCATCTGTATTATCTGTAGTATCGGATGCTGTAGTTATTGATGGTTTTAATTTAAGTTGTAATGGAGGAAATGATGGAACTGCTTCTGCTGTTGGAAATGGGGGAGTACTTCCATATAATTTTGAATGGAGTAATATGCAAATAGGAGATGAAGCTACCAACCTAGCAGCAGGTTTTTATAGCGTAAGTGTAATTGATGATAATGGTTGTGTACAAACGGATAACATTACATTAACGGAACCTACTCCAGTTGAATTTTTGGTGAATTATATTGATCCAAATTGCGATGGATTTGAAACGGGAATCATTCAATTGGATTCTGTTTGGGGAGGAACACCTCCATATAGTTTTGCTTTGGATAACGGAATGTTTAGTGGTACGACGATCTACCAAGATTTGGTTTCAGGTGATTATGATTTTGTGATTGTGGATGATAACGATTGTATGGTGGATACTTCGGGGACTTTGACTGCACCAGATATTCCAGTTTTATTTATGGGGGAGGATTTGGTCGTAGGCTTGGGATGTGATATTCAGATTCCAGTCAATACCAATAATACAAACTTAGTGGATATCAATTGGATTAGTTTTGATAATTCATTGGATTGTGATACTTGTCTTCGACCACAAGCAAGTCCTGTAAATAATTCGAGTTATTTGTTGACGGTCATTTCTATTGACGATTGTTCTACTACAGATTCGATCAATATTATTGTGGATAAAGTTAGAGATGTTTTTGTTCCAAATGCCTTTTCGCCAAATAGTGATGGCTATAATGATTTCTTTTTTATCAATGCTAATAAGTCGGTCACGTTGGTGAAAAATATTAAAGTATTTAGCCGTTGGGGAGAGTTGGTTTATGAAGCAGATGACTTGCCGCCTAATGAAAATATTACAGGTTGGGATGGAACGTTGAATGGGAAATTAATGAAGCCTGGGGTTTTTCTTTGGGTTGCTGAATTGGAATTTTTGGATGGGGAGCTGATTCAATTGTCAGGGGATGTTACTTTAACTTTGTAATTGTAAAAGGGACAAAATAACGACGGCTATTGAGAAAAATAAAGCAGACACTCTTTCATAAATAATCTCAACACATTTTATTGAAGATTCCCGAATTCAAAGTTACATTACTCCATCTCTCGAATCCATTGCTCAATCAAAGCAACACCTTCTTCGTCTACTAATTTTTTTCCCATCTCAGGCATCATAATATTAGGGTCAGTATGTTTCATTCGATAGGCAAGAATAGATTTTTCAGGGGCACCTTTAACAATATTTAATTTCAAATTACCTGATCCTTGTCCAGCAGAAATAGGATGTTTGTTTACACCAAAATCCACTTCATCCATTTCGTCATAATTAAGATTAAGCGCAGTATTTCTAGCCGAACCATCGACTCGATGACAATGCGCACAATTGATATCTAAATATGCTCTTGCCCGATCATTGATAGAGAAATGAGTGTCGGAATAACTGGCTAGTTTAGGAGCAGCACTTGAATTATCAAGACCTACTAAAAAACCTTTTTCTATTAAATAATCTAATTGGTTGTGAGTTATTTTTCCAAAAACATTATCACGATTGAGTTGCCTTGCAGAAGGGCCGATAGGGTGGGGTTGGTTGCCTTTCATATGACAACTTTTACATTGATTCATATCAGGAGAAACATATTCGAAAGGAGCTATTTCGTTTTTGCCGCGTCTAGCGACTTGGAGTTTTTTTCCTAAAATACTTAAATATGCGTCTGTTTGATTTTCATTCCAAACATATGGTAAAGCTGTCCAAGTCAAATCTTTTTCTTTGATGAGCAATCGAGTTTCCATGATGATATTGGAATCCGATTGTTCGAGATTTTCGGCTGTGTAATAAAAGTTTTTTACTAAGGTCGTTCCTACTGGGAAATCTAAAACTTCTCTTGGATCATATTTTATAGTTGTATTTTCAGGCAGAACAATAAATCTTTTTTTATCAGCATAATCAGAAAAAAGAGGCGAGTTTAATTCGTACGGAATTACATTGTTATTTGCAGGAGTGAGTTGGTTTAATTTGCCTGCAAAGAATCCGTATTCTGAAAGTTTTGCTTTTCCTAAATCATGAGTTTCGACCACTTCTTTTGTTGGGTGTAAACCATGTATTGCTTTTTCGATGACGACAGGTTCGACCGCTTTTACACAAGCAGTAAAAATGATGATGAAAAGAAAGAAGTATTTTAAAAAATTCATAAAGAGTCAGGATAAGATTTTTTTAATAAGGTGATGAGTATTGTGTATTACGAAAGTTCGTATCTCAATACACAATACTCATCATCCCAATACTATTCACATTTATGTTTTGAAATATCTTTAGAAAGGTTTGCCAAGTCATTGCCTGCATCGGCATCAAGAAACCTTGTCCCTTCTTTTTCTTTGATACAAAATTGATATTCAGATTTTACACTTCCATCAGGCATCAAATAATCATCAGCACGTAGTCCATCCCAAACGATATTTGTATGCTTCATAAAACTAGAATATAACAATAGAATTCCAAATTCATTATGAACCGTTGGAAACCATTTATCACATT
>CAKZSH010000350.1 GCA_937918905.1 uncultured Saprospiraceae bacterium | reverse complement strand
TGCCTGATTATCAATGTTTTAAAATCAATATTATTCGACCGAGAGAGTCGGATTTACATCCGACGGCTAAGAAGAAAATTAATAGACACCGTTAAATAAACACCCCCAATTCCTAATGAACCAATTCACCTTTTAACTAATTCACTTTATATTCCAACGGTAGAATAATAATCCTCAATCTCATCTAAGATTCCATACAAAGTAACAGGATCATGATTTGTAACCAATTGCATTCTAAAAGGTTTTACATTTCTAAAACCACGGAAGTAATTGGTATAATGTCTACGCATTTCAAGTATTCCAAGTTTTTCGCCTTTCCATTCAATCGAATGTTTGAGGTGTTGCCTAGCAGCATTGACACGTTCATGAATAGTAGGAGGTGGTAAAATTTCACCTGTGGCAAAGTAGTGTTTGATTTCTCTAAAAATCCAAGGATTACCGATACTTGCACGACCAATCATGATGCCATCTACACCATATCTTTCACGATAGAGTTTTGCCTTTTGAGGACTATCAATATCTCCGTTTCCAAAAATCGGAATATGAATTCGAGGGTTCTCTTTTATTTTTCCAATCAAAGTCCAATCCGCTTCTCCTTTGTACATCTGTTTTCTGGTACGCCCGTGAATGGATAGTGCTTTGATTCCAACATCCTGTAATCGCTCTGCAACTTCTTCGATGTATTGGGTATTTTCATCCCAGCCCAATCGCGTTTTTACAGTAACTGGAAGATTGGTTGACTTGACAACATCGTCCGTCAACTTGACCATTTTATCAATGTCTTGTAAAATCCCTGCACCAGCCATTTTACAAACTACCTTTTTTACAGGGCAGCCATAATTGATGTCTAAAACTTCAGGTTGAGCTTCTTCTACAATTTCGGCAGCCCGCATCATGGAGTCATGATTGGCGCCAAAAATTTGGATGCCCACAGGTCTTTCATAATCATAGATGTCTAATTTCTGCACACTCTTATGAGCGTCTCTAATTAGTCCTTCAACAGAAATAAATTCGGTGTACATCATATCACAACCTTGCTCTTTGCATAATGCTCTGAACGGTGGATCACTCACGTCCTCCATTGGTGCCAGCAGTAATGGAAATTCTCCTAAGTTAACCTTGTCGCCTATTTTTACCATTATTCAATTTTAAAATTTTACAAAATTACAAATTATATATTTATCAATCTTTGAAGTTGTATTTCATTTTGATAACCAATTTTAAAAATAGCCGTTAGACTACATTATTCGACATTTAATCTCAAACAGATTTTGTAGAAAAAAAATTAACTAACCGACTATTAATTCAAAAAAAAAATATATTTTATGTTTTGATAATCAGTAAGTTAAATCAATTACCTATTTGTTTTTTCAAAGAAAATTAAATTGTTTATCTTGTGTCGTTTTTTGAAAAAATAAACGCTAAATCAAACCAAATTAGTTCTAAAAAAGGACGATTAATCAAAGCAAAAGACAGATATATGTTTAAGAATTTTTTGGGAAATAGCCCAGCATGGTTCAAGTATACCATGATTGGTTTTTTTGTTTTTAATTTTATTTCATTCTATGCATTTGGCCCAGCAGTAACAGCATGGATATTTATTGGTGAATTTATTTTCACCCTTGCCATGGCACTTAAATGTTATCCACTCCAATCAGGTGGTCTCCTAGCTATTCAAGCGCTGTTTTTAGGATTAACCACTCCAAAGCATGCTTATGGCGAAATTTCAGCCAATCTAGAGGTTATACTTTTATTAGTATTTATGGTTGCGGGAATTTATTTTATGAAACCTTTATTGATGTATATCTTCAGCAAGGTCTTCACTAAGATAAAATCCAAAATGATGCTATCCTTATTATTCGTATTTCTTTCAGCAGTATTATCTGCATTTTTGGATGCACTTACTGTAACTGCAGTATTGATAAGTGTAACTGTTGGATTTTACGGAGTGTATCATAAAGTACTATCGAGTTCAAAAGATTATGATCAGAGTGGGGTATTGGATAGGGAAGAATTAGGTGGTGCAACATTGGAACAGTTCCGTTCTTTTTTAAGAAGCCTAGTAATGCATGGAGTTGTGGGAACTGCTCTAGGAGGTGTTTGTACAATAGTAGGAGAGCCTCAAAATCTTTTGATAGGAGAAAGAATGGGATGGGACTTTATAGAATTCTTTTATAAAATGGCCCCAATCACAATGCCTGTTTTCGCAGCTGGTTTATTAACCACTATAGTTTTAGAAATGACTGGTACATTTGGCTATGGTGCAAAATTACCAAACGTAGCTAGAGGAATTATTGAAAGGTATACTGAAGAAGCTGACGCTAAGAGAACGGAAAAGGAAAAGTATGGATTAATGGTTCAAGCTGTTTCTGCTATTCTATTGATTGCTGGACTAGCATTACACATTGCTCCTGTAGGATTGATTGGGTTAGGTTTGATAATTGTTCAAACGGCATTTATGGGAATTATAGAAGAGCATTCCTTAGGAAAGGCCTTTGAGGAAGCGTTACCATTTACGGGATTACTTGTAGTATTTTTTGTAATTGTAGCGATGATTCACGATCAACATTTATTTAGTCCAATCATTGAAGCGGCATTATCTCTTGATCCTTCTCAACAGCCTTCTATGTTTTATTTGGCAAATGGAGTATTGTCTATGATAAGTGATAATGTATTTGTTGCAACGGTTTATATCAATGAGTTACAACAAGTATTTGATGCTCCTAACATGAGTGCAGAAGCTAAATTAGCTGTTCGAGAGCAATATGAAAGTCTGGCAATCGCTGTAAATACTGGAACAAATCTTCCAAGTGTTGCGACTCCAAATGGACAAGCTGCATTTTTGTTTTTATTGACTTCAGCATTGGCTCCATTGATTAATTTGTCTTATGGGAAAATGGTAAAAATGGCATTTCCTTATACGATAGTTTTAGGTGGAGTTGGATTGATGGGCGTGATGTACTTTTTGTAAAAAAAAATCTTAATAGAAAGATTATAGAAAGCCAAACTAGATTTTAGTTTGGCTTTTTGTATGTGTGCAATAAGCGTACCTGTACAGCACGACCTTGTAACCGCCAACTTCAGTTGGCAGGTTGTTTTAAGATAGAGGGTATTCATTGCATTTAAAACTAATTTGGGACAACCTGCCAACTGAAGTTGGCGGTTACAAGGTCGTGCTGTACAGGCAGAAAAAATATAAAATGTAACTTTTACATAAATTATAGTTAAGAAAATAAAAAAATGAAATTACGATTACCAATTTTGATGATTTGTATTTGCTTTATTTTTTCATGTAATAAATTAGATCATACTTTGCTTCATGGTAAGTGGAAAGGAGTAGCGATTTTTGAAAAAGGAAAAGCGGTTGACAAAGGTGCCAACCAATCTGAATTTAATTTTTATCCCAATGGAACTTATACTTATGAGATTTCCTATCACAAGGAAGCGGGGCAATTTAGGACATTAGAAGATAAATTATATACCACAGATACCTTGAATAATAATAGAATCGAAAAGGTCGTACAGGTCGCTAAATTGACTGCGGATAGTTTATTTATCAACATGAATGACAAAGGTATTCCTCAGGTGCTGAAATGCTATAAAGTGAAATAGGAAAATTGACAACTTGAAACATATTGTTTTTACCGATATTCGTAAATAATTGATAATGTGTGACTTGTTAAACTAATACTTAGCCGTTGAAAAATAAATAATATTTTTTTCTTTTCCTTTTTTTGAATAAAAAATGATTTTTGGTAAGCCTTTTGCATTACGTCGGGAGTACAGATTTACTATTAATTTAAAAATCCCGTGGACATGATTAGCTACCAGAAAGTGACTCGCGTATTGCAAAATCCACCTCCAGAAGATTTAGTTGACCTTTACAATGAATTAGACTATAAAATTAGCCAACATCCATTTTGTGTGGATGAAGAAGAACCTTTAAAGCATCTTTATGAAACAAAATTAAATGGAGACTTGATTGGTAAATTTTGTGTAAGTGCTACAAGTATTCAAAGTAAATATGTCGCTTTTGTTTTAGGAAAACATGTGGATGCAGAATTTCCAGGAGATATTATCCAAATGTTTTTTAATGTTGAAAATTGTTATAAAATTCAGTTTGGAAAAATTAAAGGGAAGAAAATTGACGGATGTATTTGTTTGATTCACCAAGAGGAAAAAGGCTTTGATTTACAACGTGTTTATGACTCTATTTACGATTTATAGAAAAATTCTTAAACCAACTATATAGCTAAATTAACAGCAAAAAATAATTTGCGTTAACGTCAAGATGAAAATCTTGGCGTTTTTTTTATCAAAATTCATCATTCAAAATTAGGCGTGTTAAGAAAAATTCATGATACGCAATTTAGCCACGGACTTTGACGGACTTTACGCTAACGTGTTTCGACTTTTCACGGACTTTTTTATTTTCCTTTGGAAAATATCGAATCATGTTGAAAATTTTCCAAAGGAAAATTCAGTAGTCCGTGAAAAGTCATAATACGTTAGCGTAAAGTCCGTCAAAGTCCGTGGCTA
>CAKZSH010000349.1 GCA_937918905.1 uncultured Saprospiraceae bacterium | reverse complement strand
TCAGCGAAGCGGTCTTAAACTAGTGATGATAAATTTTGGCTTCTTGGCGCATTTTGCCCAAAAATAGGGAAGTCTTTTGAAAAAGAAAAAACCCCGTCCTTTGAATTAAGAACAGGGTTTTTCCAAAAAATATTTGAGTTTAAATTACAGTTTAAAATTTATTTAAATTTAACTGTAACAGTTTCTCCAATCCAACATCCAACTTTTGCTTTAGCTCCTGGATCTACACCTCTTGAGAATCCATCTTCTCTTGCAGGACGTGAACTATTATATTTTCCAATACGCTTGCTTGCCTCATCAGCAACTGATGGGTCAATACTTTTAGCGTAGCTGTATTTTTCGATAGCAGCTAATACTGCTAAACGTTGGTTCCAATCATCTCCACATCGACGGCTACTACTTGCATACAAGTCACCAATCAACATAAATGGTCGCCCCCAATTTGGTCTTAATTTAGCAGCAGTTCTTGCACTTGATCTAGCTTTAGCATACTGCTTTAATTTACGACCTTGGATAGATGCGATACGGAAGTGGTATTTTGCCTGATTTTCAGGATTAGCATCTTTTGCAATTGCTTCTTGATACTTTTCTATGGCAATAGTATAATCACCTGCATCATATCTTTTCTTAGCGATAAAAGCAGGATTATTTTCATTGAACTGATTTTGAGCAGCAGCGTTTTGAGCAGCAGCAAGTTTACTAAATTGAGCTTTTAGTTCTTGCATGAAGGTATCTTCGTCAGTACATCCTCTTTTCTTTAATTTAGCGTAAGTAGTTTTTACTACTGCCAAATCCTCTTTACCTTCCTCATAATCAGGGATCAATAATTCTTTAAAGTAAGCACAATCAAAGATTTCACTTTCAACTTTCTTGAACGCTTTATTCATTCTGATTTTGTACTTAGTGTACAACTTAGAAACATCTCGTGCTCTTTTTTCTTTTTTAGCATTTTTTTCTTCTAAGTATTTATCAGCTAATTCTTCGTTCTTAATAGTATTATCATCTGCGATTTCGTTCAATAAATCGTGAACTCTTCTTGCTTCTTCAGCAGGAACGGATTTCGCTTTATACATGTCCACTACAGATTGTGCATAAGGTTGTAATACTTTATAAGTAATATCTTTTCCTCCCATTTCTACTGCTTTTTTAGCAATAGGGTAAATTTCAGCAGCAGGACTTTTTACAGTTTTAAACATATCCTCTGCTTGTCGAGCTAGTTGGTCAGCAATTTTAGCTTTTAACTTTTCAGGAGTATTTGCTCTTTTAAGTTTTATTTTTTCACTTTCAAGACATTGAATACATTGCTCATGCAATTTTACAATTCGAGCATTTCTCTCCGCTTTTTTAGCAGCATCAGTTTCATCTTTATTTAAAGCCTTCATGATTTTGATACCATCCCAAAAAGGAGAAATTCTTTTTCCGTCAGCAGCAGGAGCTGTTGCCATTAATTTTTCCCAAGCTACTAATGCAGCTTCATAATTTTTTTCTTTGACATGATCTTTATAGATCTGATAATTTGTTTCCGCAGTTTCTTTTTCAGTAGATCCTGCCTCCAAATCTTTCCAAGTAGTACATTGTGAATTTGTTGTGGTTGAAATTGAAAAAAATACTGCAAAGAGTACTGCCAATTTCATGATTTTCTGCAATTCTTTCATTTTTAATTAAATTTTCGTTTATAAAACCAAGTATCATCGTTTAATGTAAATCCTAAATTAATTTTGAAATATGTTCTTTGTAACGCATCTGCAATTCCCATCTGCCCTAATTCTAACCCAAAGTTGACAAAGGATTTTCCTTGTTGTGGTAAAATAATCGGCATCCCCATTCCAAACGTTACTCCATATTTCGTTAATTGTTCACTTTGAACACTTCTTGGATCATTACTATAAAATGCTCCGAATCTATAACGTACTTTCTTGAAATAATTATTGTACGCTAATGCATCTGGCAAATATTCATACCCAATTGCTGCTCTCCAAGTATTCACAGTCGGTCTATTTGGAGCATCTGCGTCAATCAAGTCATTTGCGTATTCATTCCACGATTGAAGTTTGAAATCAGCTCCTAACCGCATTTTATTCACTTTAGTGTACATGACTCCAATTCCTAATTCGCCTGGCAAATAACTATCTGTTTTAATAGTCTCTGATCCTGTGACGGAGAAAATGGTGTCAGGGATACTACCATAACCGAAATTTCTTGTCAACCAAACCCGATCACGGGTCAAAGTGTACCTATTTTTTGAATTTCCATAGGCACCTATGGTAACATATTCTATTGGTTCATCAGAGGTGTCTTTTGTTTTTAATACAAAATCGTATTGTGCTCCAATACTCCAAGTCACACCACCTACAGAAAAATCATCCGTAAAGAAATTATTAAATGAATTAGGGTAATCAGGAAATGTTACACGTTTAAAATTTTCAATTTTTCCAAAGAAATATCCTAAATTCACTCCAGCAGAGAAGTTTTTAAAACTTACGCTATTTCCCCACATGATTTTATATGTTCCACCTTTACCTTGGAATAGATAATCCACAGAAACAACATCTCCAAACGCTTGTTCTTCGGTTAGGTCTTCGATGTTATAATCAACATTAGAATAGGGTAAAAGTGTGAAATTCATGCCCCACCGTACTTTCTTTTTCTTTTGATCGAGTACCTCGTTGATAGGGTTTTTGAGAGGAAAACCCAAAGATAAATAGCTTAAGTTACCATTCCAAGTAGAAATATTACTATTTGTTCCTGTTCCGTCTTTTAAATTAGCATATTCAGTATTTAGTCCGATTTCAAATGCTGCACTTCTCAATCTACCATATGAAGCGGGGTTGGCAATATTCATATGATAAGGATCATGGAATGCTGCCCCTAAACCTCCAAGTGCTCCTTGCGCAAAGAAATTTTGATCGATAAGATCACCTAGTCCTAAACGGGAGTAGGGAGAGTTATCTTTAGGTTGCGCAAAGGCAAATGTTGCTGTTGCCAAAATAAAGGCAATTCCAAGAAAAATTTTATTCCAATAGTTGGACATTATAGTTTAATATTTTATTCAATCCCTTTAGGATCAAATTGTTATTTACAAAAATATGGTTCTCTAAATGTTTTGCAATAGCTGTCGCGTCACCTCCGGTTAAAATTATGTTAATCTTCCCAAAGGTTTTGTTATAGGCGGCTATAAAACCTCGAATTTCCATAATTAGGCCCATTTGGCCACCTACTCGAAGTGAGGATTCGGTATCATTTCCAATGAATTTTTTCAATGGTTTTTGCTTCACCAAAGGTAATTTTGCAGTAAAAGCATTCATTGCTTGAAGTCGCATCTTAATACCTGGTGCAATTCCTCCGCCTAAATAATTCCCATTTTTATCAATAAAATCATAAGTGATACAAGTCCCTGAATCAATTACCAATGTATTTTCATTGGGAAAAAGATCAAATGCTGCGACTGCTCCTGCCAATCGGTCTTTTCCGAGTGTCTTAGGCGTTTTATATTTATTCTTTATAGGTAAAGGTGTCGTGTGACTGAGGCGAATGTAAAAATATTTTTTTTGTAAAAAATGCTCTACCGCTTTGCTGACATTTGCTGTACTTGATAGGGCGGCATTTTTTATTTTATAGTTTTTTACAAAATCCTTTACCGTTTTTAAATCACATTTTTCCCAAATCACTTTTTTTCGAAGCCGATCTCCTGAATACAAACCTACTTTGGTTCGTGTATTTCCTATGTCGATGATTAGGTTAGCCCCCGAGCTCCTGGAAACATTAGTGGATTTTGATATACTCATCTTAAAATTTTATAGATGATATTTTCTTGGAAAAAGGTGTTTTGAATAACGAATATCGAACAAGGATTTAAGATTTGAGAAGTTTTGACGAATACTGGTGATTAGGTCATTTCACAATTATTCGACAAACTTCTCAAATCTTAAATCCTTGTTCGATATTCGTTATTCAATTCGGCTTAATGCTTAAAGTGCCTCACCCCAGTCATCACCATCGCCAAATCATTTTCATTACAATAATCAATACTTAAATTATCTTTAATGCTGCCTCCCGGTTGAATTACAGAAGTGATTCCAGCCTCCTTTGCAATTTCCACACAATCAGGGAAAGGGAAAAAGGCATCACTCGCCATCGCGGCATCCTGCAAATCAAAACCAAAGTGTTTTGCTTTTAGGATAGCTTGTTTTAATGCATCGACTCTTGACGTTTGTCCACAACCCATTCCTAATAATTGATTGCCTCTTGCCAAAACAATGGTATTCGATTTTAAGTGTTTACAACATTTACTAGCAAAAAGTAAATCTTTGATTTGTTGTTCAGTAGGCGCAACATTAGTAACTACTTTTAAGTCCTCTGCTACTTCTGTTTTTAAATCGCTATCCATTTGAATTACACCATTGAGCAAACTCTTAAACGTTTTTTCTCTAATGTGAAAATCCTTGATTTTCAATAAGATACGTTTCTTCTTAGCACTTAACAATGCTAATGCATCTTCTGCGAAATCAGGTGCAATCAATACTTCGTAAAATAACTTATTGATCTCTTCTGCTGTTGCTAAATCTACCGTCGTATTACAAATCAAGATTCCTCCAAATGCCGAAACATTATCAGCTTCCAACGCAGCATTCCACGCTTCCAAGAGAGTATAACGAGTAGCTACCCCGCAAGGGTTGGTATGCTTCAAGACAGCAAAAGTAGGATCGTCATTTTTAAATTCAGCCATCAAACCAACTGCCGCATCAATGTCCACTAAGTTGTTATATGAGATGGCTTTTCCATTTAACTTATCAAACATCTCATCAAATTTCCCAAAGAAAATTCCTTGTTGATGTGGATTTTCTCCATACCTTAAAACTGTTGAATCAGAAAAACTTTGTTTGAATTCGTAAGTCTTACTTTCATCATCAGCAGGCTTCGCCTCATTATCATTATTGAAGTAATTAAAAATTGCAGTATCGTAGTGAGAAGATATTTGGAAAGATCGTCGAGCTAATTCTTTTCGGTCAGCCAAATCCGTATGACCTTGTTTCTTTTGGATGATGTCTAAAATCATCCCGTACTCAGCTTGTGACGGTACGACGACAACGTCTTTATAATTTTTAGCGGCAGCTCTAATTAATGAAATACCACCAATATCAATTTTTTCAATAATGGTATTTTCATCCGTTGTATCTGCTACTGTTTTTTCAAATGGATATAAATCTACAATCACTAAATCCAATTCAGGGATTTCATATTCTGCTAATTCTGCCAAATGGCCTTCTTCTCTTCTTGCCAATAATCCACCAAAAACTTTAGGATGTAAAGTCTTCACTCTTCCATCCAAAATAGATGGATAAGAAGTTACATTTTCTACAGGAATCACTTCCACGCCCATACTTTCAATTGCTCTTTGTGTTCCGCCTGTAGAGTAAATTTGAACGCCTAAAGCATCCAACTCTTTAACAATAGGTTCGATTCCGTCTTTATGAAAAACAGAAATTAATGCAGATTTAATTTTTTTAGGTACCATTCTCATTATGTTTTTATAAATCCCGAGGGAAAGTGTCTCAAAATAAAGCGCAAAAGTAAGGATTTTTAAC